>SHVT01000022.1 GCA_009694125.1 Rhodospirillaceae bacterium
CTGGCGATGGACCGCGAACATCTTCGGATACTCCGGCGCCGCTGCCCGGCGGACAAGGCCGACCGCGTGCGGTTGTTTCTCGATTTCGCCCCCGGCCACGGCCAGGACGTGCCCGATCCATATTTCGGCGAATCGAACGGGTTCGAGACTGTGCTCGATCTGGTCGAAAAAGCCTCGGCCGGTCTGATCGAGGCGCTGCGGCAACCGATCGCGTCGCGGAGCGCAAGGGCGTGAGCGGCACGCTCGCCGACCGCATCGAAACCGCGATCGGACGCCGGCCCCTGCACAGCGCGCCGCTGGCCGGCGGCTGCGTGAGCACGGTTCACCGCGTGAGCTTCGGCGACGGCAGCCAGGCCGTGGTCAAACAAACCGCAGCGGGCGGTCTGGCCCTGGAAGGTTTCATGCTGCGCTACCTTCACGACCGCAGCAATTTGCCGGTACCCGCGGTCATCCACGCCGAGGACCGGCTGTTGATCATGGAATATGTCGATGCCGGCGACGGGCTCGATGAAAGCGTGGAAGCCGAAGCTGCGGAGTTGTTGGCCGATCTTCACAACCTGTCCGCCGACCGCTTCGGTTTTGGCCGGGACACGTTGATCGGCGGCCTTCACCAGACCAACCCGGAGGGCGATGATTGGCTCGCCTTCTTTCGCGACCACCGCCTGCTCTATATGGCGGGGGAAGCGCAACGGGCCGGTCGCCTGCCGGGGCGGGCGATGCGCCGGGTCGAACACCTCGCGGGAAGGCTGCATACCTGGATCGACGGCTCGGCGCGGCCCTCGCTGATCCATGGCGATATGTGGGGCGGCAACGTGCTGGCGCGAAAGGGACGCATCGCTGCCTTTATCGATCCGGCGATCTACCATGCCGATGCCGAAATCGAGCTGGCCTTTTCGACGTTGTTTTCGACCTTCGGCCCCGCCTTTTTCAGCCGCTACGGCGAAATCCGCCCGCTTCGCCCCGGTTTTTTCGAGGCCCGCCGCGATCTGTACAATCTTTATCCGCTGCTGGTCCATGTCCGCCTGTTCGGCGGGGCCTATGTCGGCCAGGTCGAGCGAATTCTCAGCCGGTTTGGGAGTTAGGACCGCACGCGCGATTGCGCCATGGTCCGCGGTTCCTCGGCGAGTTCGTAATCCGCTTCGACGCGATAGGTTGAGCCGTTTCGGCCGTGATGGCTTGAAAACAACGCAAATCGGTCCACCGGGAAAGGCGGCGCGCGGAACAATCCGTACCGGCCGAGAAAGGCCGAAACCTTTGGCGCGGGGGCGTCGCGGAGCCGGGCCAGAGTCACATGCGGAAGGAATTTGCGTCCCTCCGGCGCGAAGCCGGCGCGGACCAGCGCCGATTCGATCCGGTCGCGCAGCCCGATCAGGGGTGCGATCTTGGGCACCCCGGCCCATAAGGCACGCGGTTGGCCCGCGGACTCGAAATGACCGACGCCGGCCAGCTCGAGCGAAAAACGCGGCGAGCGCACCGCCAACAGCGCGCGATCGATGTCCTCGATCCGGGGTTCTTCCACCTCGCCGATGAAACGCAGCGTCAGATGCATGTTCTCGACCGGCGTCCAGCGCGCGCCCGGCACGCCGGCATGCAGGAAGCCGAGGACGGTTCGCACGCTCGCGGGCAACTCGATGGCGACGAAGAGCCGGATCATGGGTCAAATGCCGCGCCTGGGGTCTATCCGCTCCTAGGAAATCGTAATCAGCTCCCCCCCGTGACGAGCTTCCGCACGAGCGGGAGCAGACGGCCGACGATGATCTCGACCCCCTTGGCGTTGGGATGGATGCCGTCGGCTTGATTGAGCGCCGGATCGGCGGCGACGCCCTCAAGAAAGAACGGATAGAGGGGCACGCCGTGTTTTTCGGCCAAACGCGGGAACATGCCGTTGAAATCGCGGCCGTAGTCGCGCCCGAAATTGGGCGGCGCCATCATGCCGGTCAGCAGCACGCGAAGGCCCTTGGCCCGCAATCGCGCCAGGATCGCGTCGAGATTGGCTTCGGTTTGTTTGGGATCGAGGCCGCGCAGCCCGTCATTGGCTCCCAGCTCGACGATAACGGCATCGGGCCGTTCCGCCAGGGCCCAATCCAGCCGTGCCAGCCCTCCGGCCGAGGTGTCGCCGGACACGCCGGCATTGATAACCTGGATCGGCCGTCCCTCGGCGCGCAACGCGGCCTCGAGGCGGACCGGGAAGGCGTTGGCGGGCGGCAGGCCGTACCCGGCGGTCAAGCTGTCGCCCAGCACGAGTATTTTGCCGCCGGATTGCGCCATCGCGGCCGTACACATGATTGCGAGCGCGACCAGCCCGGCGTTGACAATCGACAATAGCGGACGATATCGGGGAAACCTGCCATTGTTGCCCCTGCCCGAAAATCGCGCGAGAAGGCCCATGGATTCCCTTTCCGCTTCACCCGAAGCGATCGTCTCTCTGACCGATGTTCATCTAACACTGGCGAGCGCGGCGGGTGAGGTCAATATCCTGCGCGGGGTCGGCCTATCGGTCGGTCGCGGCGAATCCGTGGCCATCGTTGGCCCGTCGGGTTCGGGCAAATCGACCGTGATGATGGTCATGGCCGGGCTGGAACACCCCACTTCGGGACGGGTGCGGGTCGCCGGCCTCGATCTCGGCGACCTCGACGAAGACGGCCTCGCTTTGTTTCGCCGGGACACCATTGGCATCGTTTTCCAGGCCTTTCACCTGATCCCGGCGATGAACGCGCTCGAAAACGTGGCCGTACCGCTTGAATTCACCGGGCGGCGCGACGCTTTCGCGCGGGCACGCCAAGCGCTGGAAGCGGTCGGGCTCGACCACCGGCTGGACCATTATCCGTCACAACTTTCCGGCGGCGAACAGCAGCGCGTGGCGCTGGCCCGTGCCGTCGCCACCGAACCGAAGCTGCTGCTGGCGGACGAGCCGACGGGCAATCTTGACGCCGTTACCGGCCGCGCCGTGGTCGATCTCTTGTTCGAGCTGAGGCAGCGGCTTTCGGCGACGCTGGTGTTGATTACCCATGACCGCGACCTGGCCGGGCGCTGCGAACGGATTGTGCGCCTCCAGGACGGCCGCGTCGTCGGCCCGCAGGCGGTGGTCAACAAGACCGGCGTGGCGAGCGTGGGCCCGTGATGAACGATCTGTCCCTCGCTCTCCGCCTCGCCCGCCGTGAACTGCGCGGCGGCCTGCGCGGTTTTCGCGTTTTTGTCGCCTGCCTGGCGTTGGGCGTGGCCGCGATCGCCGGCGTCGGCTCCCTGGCGGCCTCCATCCGCGCCGCGCTCGAGGCCGATGGCCGCGTGTTGCTGGGCGGCGACATCGATCTCACGGTCGTTCACCGGCCGGCTGAAGCCGACCAGATCGCCTACATTCAGCGCGCCGGCACGATCTCCTCGACCATCGGCATGCGGGCCATGGCCCAGGCCGGCGACCGCCGCAGCCTTGTCGAATTGAAAGCCGTGGATGGCCAATATCCCCTCTTCGGCGAGATGATGTTGGAGCCGGCGATGGATTTGCGCGAGGCATTGGCGACGAAAGCCGGCATCGCCGGCGCGGTCGCCGATCCCAATCTGTTGCTGCGCCTCGGGCTCGGACTCGGCGCGCGCCTGTCGGTCGGCGATTCGCAATTCGAGGTGCGGGCGACCATCCGCCGGGAGCCCGATCGCGGCACCAACATCTTCATCCTCGGACCGCGATTGATGATCGGCGCCGAAGGTTTGCCGGCGACCGGACTGATGCAGCCGGGCAGCCTGATCGACTACCGCTACCGCGTGGCGCTTCCCAACGGGGTGTCGCCCGACATCGTGGCCGAGGAAATTCGCGCCGCTTTTCCCGACGCCCCTTGGCGGATTCGGCGCCTGTCGCAGGCGGCGGCCGGCATGCAGCGTTTCGTCGACCGCATGGCGCAATTCCTGACGCTGGTCGGCTTGTCGGCGCTGCTGGTCGGCGGAGTCGGCGTCGCCAACGCCGTGCGCGCCTATCTCGACGGCAAGACCGAAACCATCGCCACCTTGAAATGCCTAGGGGCGCAGGGTCGCCTCATTCTCCAGGTCTACCTGTTGCAGATTCTGGCGCTCGCAGCGGTGGGCATCCTCATCGGGCTCATCGTCGGGGCGTTTGCTCCGGTCTTCGTGGCGCCCTTCCTGGGCGACAGCCTGTCGGTCACGGCGCGGCTGGGGTTCCATCCCGAGCCGCTGGCGATGGCCGCGGCTTACGGGCTGCTGACCGCGCTGGCGTTTTCGTTATGGCCGCTGGGCCGCGCCCGCGAGGTTCCCGCCGCCGCCCTGTTCCGCGATCTGGTCGCGCCCGCGCGGCGTTGGCCGCGCCCGGTCCACATGTGGGCGACCGGCGGGGCGCTGGCCGGCCTGGCGGCGTTGACCGTCCTGGTCGCCGAGATGCGGAACATCGGCGTGTGGTTCATCCTGGGGGCGATCCTGGTATTCGGCCTGTTCCGCAGCGCCGGCTGGCTGCTGTCGATCGCGGCGCGCCGCGCCGGCGGCTTGGCCACCTCGGGCCGGCCGGGCCTGCGGCTTGCCTTGGCCAATCTGCACCGGCCGGGCACACCCGCGCCGAGCATCGTGTTGTCGCTGGGGCTGGGCTTGACCGTGCTGGTCGCGGTGTCGGTCGTCCACGGCAATCTCGAACGCGAAATCAGGCAGCAGCTTCCCGCGGTGGCACCGGCATTTTTCTTCATCGACATCCAGCCCGACCAGACCGCCGCCTTCGACGCCGCCGTCCGCGCCGTGCCCGGCGTCGGCAAGATTCGCCGCGTGCCCTCCTTGCGCGGCCGCATTTCCCGCATTGGCGAAGTCTCGGCCGAGGAGGCGCGGGTGCACGGCGACGCGCAATGGGCCACCCAAAGCGAACGTGGCTTGACCTATTCCGCCACGGTGCCGGACAACAGCGAAATCGTGCAAGGGTCCTGGTGGCCGGCGGATTATTCGGGGCCGGCGCTGGTTTCGCTCGAAGTCGAGGTCGCCGAAGGCATGGGGCTTGGCGTCGGCGACCGGCTGACGGTCAACGTGCTGGGCCGCGACATGGAAGCGACCGTCGCCAATCTGCGGCGCGTCAACTGGACCTCGCTCGGCATCAATTTCGTCATGGTCTTTTCGCCCGGCATGCTGGAAGCCGCGCCCCACACCCATATCGCGACGGTGGAGGCGACACCGGCGGCGGAGGCGGCGCTGGAGCGTGCGGTCGCCGAGCGTTTCCCCAACGTCTCGGCGATCCGGGTCAAGGAGGCGCTCGACGCCGTCGACGCCATGCTCGGCCAGATCAGCGCCGCGGCGAGCGCGGTCGCCGCCCTGACCCTCGGTGCCGGGGTTCTGGTCCTCGCCGGCGCGGTTTCGGCCTCGCGGCGGCGGCGCGTCTACGATGCCGTCATGTTCAAGGTGCTGGGCGCGCGGCGGCGCATGGTGCTACGCACCTTCCTGACCGAATTCGCCCTGATCGGCGTGGCCACGGCGGCGCTCGCCGCCCTGATCGGCACCGTCATCGCCGGGGCGATCATGACCGGCTTCATGCGTATCGATTGGATTTTCCTGCCGGGAACCGCGGGAGCGACGATCGTGGGCGCGACCTTGGCCATCGTCGCCCTGGGTTTTGTCGGCACCTGGTGGGCCCTGGGCCAGAAGGCCGCCCCGGTGCTTCGCAACGCCTGAGCCCGGGGGGCGCCGGTCGGCGGCGGATATTGATTTTGCGCGGTCGGCTTCATATATATGGCCGCGTAAGCTGCACTCTCCGCGTGGAGGACTTCATGGCTCTCGGATATGACAATCGCGCGCTAGGCCGTGGCGCCGAGCAAGCTCTCGTTGATGAGGGCCTGCGCGCCCATATGCTGCGCGTTTACAACTACATGGCGTCCGGGCTGGCGCTGACCGGCATCGTCGCTTATCTGGTCGCCAGTACGCCATCCCTGGCCCAGGCGATCTTCGGCACGCCGCTGCAATGGGTCGTGATGCTGGCGCCGCTCGGCTTGGTTCTCTTCCTGTCGGCGCGCATCCACAGGATGAACTTTTCGACCGCGCAGTTGACCTTCTGGGTCTTTGCCGGGGTCATGGGCCTGTCGATGGCCTCGATCTTCCTCTTCTTCACGGGGGCGAGCGTCGCGCGCGTCTTCTTCATCACCGGCGGCACTTTCGCGGCGATGAGCCTGTATGGCTACACGACCAAAACCGACCTGTCGCGGTTCGGTTCGTTCCTGATCATGGGCCTGATCGGCGTTGTGATCGCCAGCATCGTCAATATCTTCCTGGCGAGCTCCGCGCTTCAATTCGCGATTTCCGTGATTGGCGTTGTCGTGTTCGTGGGCCTGACCGCCTATGACACGCAGCGGATCAAGGAGACCTATCTTGAGGCCGACGATCACGAGACGGCTGGAAAGAAGGCGTTGATGGGCGCGCTGACGCTTTATCTCGACTTCATCAATTTGTTCGTGATGCTGATGCAGCTTTTCGGTCAGCGTCGCGACTAGAACCGGCTCACGCGGTTGAGACGAACTGGGGCCTTCGCGGCCCCGGTTTCTTTTTTGGGCGCGCCGGCCAGGCTTGCCAATACCATCGGACTCCGAGCCGTGTTAGGTTTGTCCATCCAGGCGGAAGCTGGAGAAAATGAGCCAATGACCGGAACCGCGTTGCGCGCTTGGACCGCAGCACAGCCCGCGACAGCCGCGGCGCCCGGCGAAGCGCGGCTGTTGTTGTCCGTTGTCGTGCCGGTGCGCGACGAGGCCGAGAATATCGCGCCTCTGATCGCGGAAATCGATCGCGCGCTGGCCGCGCATTCACCCTTCGAGGTGATCTATGTCGACGATGGCAGCGCCGACGACACACCCCGCCGGCTGGCCGAAGCCACGTTGCTGTACCCCTGGCTGCGCGTGTTGCGCCATCGCCAGAGTTGCGGGCAAAGTGCGGCGTTGACCACGGGCATTCGCGCCGCGCGGGCGGAATGGATCGCGACGCTCGACGGCGACGGCCAGAACGATCCAGCCGACATCGCCGTGCTATTGCGGGCGCTAGGGGACGGCGCCGCGGCCGACGCGCCCGCTCTGGTCGCCGGCCTTCGCCGCCGCCGCCGTGACGGCATCGGCAAACGCGTGGCCTCGCGCATCGCCAATTTCATCCGGTCCCGGCTGTTGCGCGACGACACGCCCGATACCGGCTGCGGGTTGAAGCTATTCCGGCGCTCGGCTTTCCTCGCTTTGCCGAATTTCGATCACATGCACCGCTTTCTGCCGGCGCTTTTTCGCCGCAACGGCGGCCGCGTGCGGCTGGTCGAGGTCGGCCATCGCCCGCGGACGAGCGGTCTTTCAAAATATGGGAATCTACAGCGCGCGCTGGTTGGCAGCGTCGACCTTTTCGGCGTGATGTGGCTGCAACGGCGCAGCCGGCTCCCCGTCGTCGAGGGCGACGGCGAGGCGCCTTCTTCTTTTTCCAACACCGGGGATTAGTTCCGTGTCGAATGAGACGATTTGGCTGGTCATCGGTTTCGTTGGCCAGGGGATGTTTTCAGCGCGCTTCGTTGTTCAATGGCTGCAAAGCGAGCGGCGGCGGCGCAGCGTTATTCCCGTCGCTTTCTGGTATTTCAGCCTCGCCGGCGGCGCCGTCCTTTTATCCTATGCGATCTACCGGCTCGATCCGGTCTTCATCGTCGGGCAACTCGCCGGTCTATTCATCTATGCGCGCAACCTGCACCTGATCGGGCGCGAACGGCGCCAGGCGGCCGAGTCGGAAGGGGCGGCCCCGCCGGCATGACGCGCTGGCCGGTTGCGCTAGTCGGCGCCGCGGTGTTGTGGCTGGCCGTGGTCGCCTCCGCGCTGCTGTCGCGCGCCCCGCTGCCGGTGGACGAGACTCGCTATCTTGCCGCCGCCTGGGAGATGTGGTCGCGCGGCGATTTCCTGGTCCCGCATCTGAACGGCGTTCCGTATTCACACAAGCCGCCGCTGCTGTTTTGGCTCGTCCATCTGGGCTGGGTGGTCTTCGGCGTCGTTGAATGGTGGGCTCGGGTCGTGGCCCCGCTGTTTTCGCTCGGCGCCCTGATCCTGACTTCGGCGCTGGCCCGGCGGCTGTGGCCCGACGATGCGTCGGCGGCCGGGTTGGCGCCGCTGGTGCTGGTCGGATTCGGGCTTCTTGGCGTGCTCGCGCCGATGACGATGTTCGACGGCATGAACATGTTTTTCACGTCACTCGGACTTCTCGGCGTCTTGCGCGCGGCCGAAGGCCACCGGCGATCGGGTTGGGTGTTGGTTGGTCTTGCCGTCGGCCTCGGCATTCTGTCGAAGGGCCCGGTTATCCTGGTCGGGCTGCTGCCGGCGCCGCTGTTGGCGCCGATCTGGGCGGCGCGCGGTCAATGGGGCGGCCCGGGGCGTTGGTATGGCGGGCTCGGTCTGGCCATCCTCGGCGGCGCCGTCTTGGCGCTTGCCTGGGCGATCCCGGCGGCTTTTTCCGGTGGTCCCGAATTCCGCGACATGCTCCTTTTCGGCCAGACCGCCGGACGGGCGCTCGACGCCTTCGCCCATGGCCGTGCCTGGTGGTGGTACCTCGCCTGGCTGGCACCGCTTCTCTACCCGTGGGCCTGGTGGCCAGGGCTGTGGCGGGCGGTGCGGCAAGCCTGGCCGCTCCGGTTCGACCGCGGATTGCGGTTCTGCGTTTGCGCGGTGGTCCCGGCGTTGCTGGTGTTTTCGCTGATCAGCGCCAAACAGCCGCATTATCTGCTGCCGTTGTTTCCGCTTTTCGCGCTGGCCTTCGCCAGGCTTCTAAGCTGGAACCCGCTGATCGACCGACCCCTGGCGCGGCTGCCGGTCGCGCTGCCGACAATTGTACTTGGCATCGCCGTGCTGCTCGCGCCCCTGGTCGCCGGATGGGTGGCCGCATCGCCGGTGTGGGCGGCCGACATCCCATGGTTCGCCGGTGTGCTGCTGGCGGCGGCGGGCGTCGGTCTGATCGTGGACGGACCGCGCACGGTAAGCGTTCGCATCGCATCGATCGCGGCGGTGACGACGTTGACGCTTTGTGTCGTTAACGTCGCCGGTTTTGCCGCGGCCGGCCCCTATTACGATCTGCGGGGCATCGCAACCGTCCTCGCCGATGGCGAGCGCGAGGGCAAACCGATCGCACATGTTGGCGATTACGAGGGACAGTTCCATTTCCTCGGCCGATTGCGAAAACCGATCGAGGACGTTGTTGCGACCGACGCTCCGGCCTGGGCGCGGGCGCATCCCAACGGACTGATCGTGGCCTATTTCCGCGGCAATCCCGCGGGGTTGCCGCAGCGGCCCCTTTGGCTTCAGCCCTATCGTGGGCGCTGGGCGGCGGTTTGGGCCGCCGGGGTTATCGGCGTTGACGGCGACACGCTGCTCGTAGATCGATTCCCCTAGCATTTCCCTCAGGGGTTGCTTCAACCACACCCCCGATACCCCTGAATCGCCGGGGATTTATCCAATTTTAAGTATAGGCTAGTATTTCTACAACCAGCGATCGGTCCGTCGACGCGGCACATAGCACGCCGCGCCCGGCGCCCGGCACGCAAGGAACGCGGGGGACTGACTGCGTACGCGGAAGGACTAGGCCGTCGCGGCCACCGGGAGGGCGCCAGATGAGCCTCCTCATCGAGTTTCTTGAGTTCATCGAACTTCCGCCGGGCGAACCGGTCAGCAAGCTGCTGTCCCGCGTGTTGCTTAAAAGCCGCCAGATCACCAACGCCGAGGCCGGGACCTTCTTTGTGCAACACGGCCGCGGCGCCCATCGAAAACTCGAGGCGTCCAGCCTTCAGAACGATCGCGTCCGGCTCAAATCGGCGGGGTTTGTGATTCCGGTCACGACCAGCTCGATCGCCGGTTACGTCGCGACGACCGGGGAAACCGTTATCATCAACGATCTCTATGCGATTCCGCCGGGGCGGTCTTACAGTTTCAACCAGGCCTTCGATCAAGCCACGGGTTATCGCAGCCGTTCGATGTTGTGTTTCCCGCTCCAAAACCATGTGGGCGAGGTGATCGGCGTCGTGCAGCTCCTCAACCGCCGATTGCCCGGCCGCGATCAACCCGTTCCCTTCACCCGCGACCAGGTCGATCTGATCGGCCCGATCAATCACATCGTGGGCACGGCGATCGAACGCGCCCAGATGGTCGACCGCGTCCACCTGCAAAATAAGCGGCTTCGCGAACGCGCCCGGTTGCTTACCGAACAACGGTCGCGGATCGAAGCACTTCAGGACGAGACCGAAGACGCCTTCCAGATTTCGATCAGGCTGCTCGCGCGCGCCGCCGAACTTCATGACGAGGACACCGGCAACCACATCCTGCGCACCAACGAATACAGCTATTTCCTGGCCAAGTGTTTGGATATGCCGGTCGATTTCTGCGACGAAATCCGCTACAGCGCGCAGCTTCACGATGTCGGCAAGATGAGCGTCGATGCCGCGGTCCTGAAAAAACGCGGCGGCCTATCGTCGCAAGAGCGCGACGAAATGAACCGCCATCCCTATTACGGCTACAAGATCTTGTCGGCGTCGGACCGCCTGCGGATGGCGGCGGAGATCGCCTATTGCCATCACGAAAAATGGGACGGCACCGGTTATCCCCGAAAACTGAGGGGCGACGATATTCCGCTATCCGCGCGCATCGTCCAGATCGCCGACATCTATGACGCCCTTCGTTCCGAGCGCCCCTATAAACCCGCCTTCAGCCACGAACGGGTGGTCGCGATCATCACCAAGGGGGACGATCGCATCGAACCGCGCGCCCATTTCGATCCGCGGCTGATTGATCTGTTCGCGGCCAATCACGAGGGCATGGAACGCGTGTGGCGCGAACTGGCCGATCCATCCGGCGCGGTCGTCGCATCCGTCGCCCAGCACGCTTAGGCTAGTCGCCCGTTCCGTCCACCGCCGGCCGTTTGCCGGCTCCGTCGCGACGCCGGCGGAATACGGCGACGACCTTCCGGCGGGCGATGCGCCAGCCCTGCACGGTACGCTCGAAGCTGTCATGGAATTCACCGACGGCATCCAACCCGTCGAGCGGATAGGGCGGCGTCTGGCCTTCGATTCCATCTTGGCGGGCGACAAGAAAATAGGTCACGGATTCGGCCTTGTCCGCATCGACGGTGTCGAAGAGGGTGCCCGTGCACAGATGACGTGTCACCATGTCCGTGGACCGCGTTTCCAGCTCGCGGCGGATCGCGGCATGACCGACATGGACCTTGCCGAATCGTTCAAAACAGCCATCGGCTGTGAACAGGGCCACGAGGTCGGCATAACGGCGTTGGTCGACGAGATGGCTGAAGGCGATACACAGGCGTTCGCACTCGGCCTCGATCGCCAATCGCTCCGACGGGCTCACGAAACCTCCCGCCCCCTTCGTATCGGCCCGGATTGGCGGCGAAGGCCGCTTGTCCGCCCGCGCTCTCGAAACCGGATGGATGTCACGCGATCCAATGCAGTGCGATACTGGAAACGATGTGAGCGGAACTATAACAGCCACTTCGCGGGGCACAAATGCGGTCCTTGCGGACATACACCGATCGCTCGTGTGATGCCGCCATTTAACGACGTCCCGACCGTCCTGGCCGGCGCGCTGGCAATCGCAGTGGTCGTCGCCATCGCGGTGTTCATCTTGGCCGGATTTCGGCGCGAGCGGCGCGATCCTTCCGCGCCCGCCAGCGACGCCCTCCCGCCGCGGCCGGAATTCCACGACCCCGACCTGCAGCCGGCCGCGCCCGGCGCCGCCACCCAACGGAATCTGCGCGCCCTGTCCTATGTCGTCTTCGACACCGAAACCACCGGCCTAAGGCCGTCGCTGGGCGATGAGATCGTCGCCATCGCCGGCGTGCGCGTCATCGACGGCCGTGTCGCTACCGGCGATACCTTCAATCGCCTGGTCAATCCGAGCCGCGCCATCCCGAAGCAATCGACCCGGTTTCATGGCATCACCGACGAGATGGTTCGGGGCGAACCGTCGCTTGCCGTCGTGCTCCCGCTATTCAAGGATTTCGTCGCCGATTCCGTGCCGGTCGCGCACAACGCCGCGTTCGACATGAAGTTTCTGAAAATGAAGGAGGCCGAACTCGCGATCCGTCGATCCGGTCATGGGCGTCGTCCGGGTAGTCGGCGATGATGATTCCGTTGTCCTGATCGGGGAACAGGAAACTTTCGCCGCGCCCGCCCGAGCCCATGACGATGAGGCTCAACGCCACGGGAGGCGGACTCCGGCCGCGGTCCTGCATTACCTAGGTCACGGTCTCGGCAAGACGCCGGTGAATGTCGCGATTGATGTCGGTCAACAGCGCCTGTATGTCGGGGGCCGGCAGGTTGTCCCCCAGCAAGGCCTCGGCGATGTCGGCCTGTGCCGCCTTCACCTGCCGCAAACCGGCGACATCGTCGTCTTGGGTTAGCCGCTCGATCTGGCCCATGGTTCGCGACGCGGTCGCGGCCAGTGTCTCCGTGAGGTCGAGCGTGCCGACCAACCGATCGCGATCGTCCACAACCGGCATGTGGCGCCGCTGCTGCCGGCGCATGCGGGCGATGGCACGGTAGAGATGATCGTCGGCCTTCGCGACGGCGACCGGCCGCGTCATGACCGCCGCCACCGCCATCTCCCGGCCATGCTGGAAGGTTACGCGGCGTGTGATGTCCCGCTCGGTGAGAATGCCGACCGACCGCCGATCGGCATCAACGACGACAACGCTCGATTGGCCGGACCGCGCGATCAGGGCGACGACCTCGGCAAGGGTGGTCTCCGGGCCGCAGGCGACCGGCGGGGTGCCCATGACGTCGCGGACCCGTTTGCGGAAGATTTCGGTCTGCGCGGCCATGGGCGGTCTTGTTCCCTAGGGGTGAGGCGGATCGGAAAGAACGCCGGCCAGCGTCGCCAGGTCCAAACGCCGCGCCAGGCGTTCGCGCAGGGCCACCATCTGGAAGGAGATCGAATTGGCGATGATTTCGGCATCGTTGCCGCTGTAGCGCCGATGAATGGGCAGGGCTTCGAAAATTCGGCGCCCCGCGGTTTCGGCGATTCGTGCCGCCGGCAGGGGCGCCGTGGAACCGATTTGATCGAGCCGCCGGGCGAATTCAGCAATCGCCGCGGTCCAGTCGGGGGGCTCCGGCGTTAAGATCGGCGTATCCTCCAGCGTGGACCGATAGAGATCGGTCAGGGCTTCGCTCCGCACCCGGCCGTGGGGCCGCAACATCCCCTCCAAGACGACCACGAGATCGGCCAGCACCGCGGCGAAGCCGTGGCTGCGGCTGTGCGCCAGGGCATCGAGGAAACTGCGTTCGGCATAAAGCGCGTGGCTGAAAAGGCCGACCCTGGCACGGCAATAATCGTCGATTGTTTTTTGGGCGATATAGGCGGCCTGACCGCGCAAGAAGTCGGCAAGGTCGCGCCGCGTGGCGATAGGCGGAGGTCGCCACCACCGTGCCAGAACATTGAGAAGACGCGGCAATCGCCCCTGGGTTGGGTTCAGTTTCGATCTCGGTGGTGGGTTGAAGTTGGTCATGGGCCATGATATTAAAAGATTCTTACAAAATAATCCCTCCTCAACGGTGGCTGGAATATTACGGCCTTGTTTCATCAAGGCAGGGCCGTAAAGGCCAACCAAGCGCAGGCTTGGATCCTTCGACCCGGGGGGACAAACAGGAGGCGCCCATGCAGGAACCGACGCTCTCACGCGAGAAGATGGACAATTATTGGCGGAAGACGTCCCGCCTGATGTGGACCATCCTAGCCTTGTGGTTTGTCGCCAGTTTTGGCGTTCATTTCTTCGCGGTCCCGCTTAACGGGATCAAGATCCTCGGCTTCCCGCTTGGCTTCTACTTCGCCGCGCAGGGTTCGCTGATCGTGTTTGTCGTCCTTTGTTTCTGGAACGCTCACGCGCAGAACAAGATCGATGAAGAATTCGGCGTCGCCGAGGACTGAGGGGGAAAATCATGGCCTACGACATCAGCAGCAAGACCGGATTTGTCGCCAATCTCGGTAAGATTTATGGCGCTTATGCCGGCGTGTTTCTCGGATTTGTCGTCGTACTCGCGATCCTTGAGCAGATGGGCGTGCCCAACGCCGTCATCGGCTATTGCTTCGTGTTCCTGACCATTGGCGTCTATGCCTATATCGGTATCCTTTCGCGGACGATGGAGCTGTCGGAATATTACGTGGCCGGCCGCGTCGTCCCCGCATTTTACAACGGCATGGCCACCGGCGCCGACTGGATGAGCGCGGCGTCCTTCATTTCCATGGCCGGCGGCCTCTATCTCGCGGGCTTCGCCAATCTCGGTTATGTCCTGGGATGGACGGGCGGTTACGTGCTCGTTGCCGTCCTGCTGGCGCCCTATCTGCGCAAATTCGGTCAGTTCACGGTGCCCGATTTCCTGGGGACGCGGTACGAAGGAAACGGCGCCCGTGTTTGCGGCGTGGTTGTGCTGTTCGCAGCCTCCTTCACCTATATCGTGGCCCAGTGTTACGGCATCGGCATCATCACCTCGCGTTTCATCGGCATCAGCTTCGAACTCGCCATCTTTGTCGGGCTCGCCGGCATCCTCGTGTGTTCGATGCTGGGCGGCATGCGGGCGGTGACCTGGACCCAGGTGGCGCAATACATCGTGTTGATCGTTGCCTATCTGGTGCCGGTTATCTGGCTGTCGACCAAACTTTACGGCATCCCGATTCCGGAACTGACCTATGGCATGGCGTTGGAGGAGATCGCGTCGCTTGAACAGAAGCTCGGCATTCTCAAGCCCCACGCCGCGCCCTATGTCGATGCGGCGGGCAAGTTCAGCTGGGTCGAATTCAACAATTTCTGGGCGCTTGTGTTGTGCCTCATGGTGGGTACGGCGTCGCTTCCTCACATCTTGATGCGTTATTTCACCACGCCCAATGTGCGCCAGGCGCGCGAATCCGTGGGCTGGAGCATCTTCTTCATCTTCCTGCTTTATTTCACGGCTCCGGCCTATGCCGCCTTCGCCAAGCTGGAGGTCTATTCCCACGTCATCGGCCAGCCGATCGCGCAGCTACCGATCTGGGTCCAAAACTGGTCTCAAGTCGGCGGGTTGCTCACGATCCGCGACGCCAACAATGACGGCATCCTTCAACTCGCCGAATTCATCATCAACCAGGACATCATCGTCCTGTCGATGCCGGAAATCGCCGGCTTGCCCTATGTGATCTCGGGCCTGGTGGCGGCGGGTGGCCTGGCGGCGGCGTTGTCCACGGCGGACGGACTTCTGCTCGCCATCGCCAACGCGCTCAGCCACGACATCTACTACAAGATGTTAGATCCAAAGGCGAGCACGGTCCGGCGTCTGACCGTCGCCCGGGGTCTGCTGGTCGCCGTGGCCTTGGTGGCCGCGGCGGTGGCGGGAACCCGTCCCGACGGCATCATCCAGATGGTCGCCTGGGCGTTTTCCCTGGCTGCCGCCGGACTGTTCGCGCCGCTGGTGCTGGGCATCTGGTGGAAGCGAACAACCGCGGCCGGCGCGGTTGCCGGCATGATCTCGGGTTTTTCGGTGTGTCTCTTTTATCTGGTGATGACGCGGTATTTCCCCGAAACGTTCCAGGCTTGGTTCGGCACCAATCTGTGGTGGGGAATCCGTAACATCTCCAGCGCGCTGTTCGGCCTGCCGGTGGCCTTCGCCGTGACCTGGACGGTCAGCATGGTGACGACGGCACCGTCGAAAGAGATGCAGGACTTCGTCGATTCGATCCGCACGCCGCGAGGCGATGTGAAATGGGCGATCGCCGGCGTTCGCGAATAACAAACGTTCGTTAGAATGGGGCAGGGCTCGGTCACGGGCCCTGCCTTTTTTCTTAGCGAGATTTCAAGCCGATGGCGGGACAGGATATTTGGTGGAGTTATTGGTATTTCCACCTGCCCAATTACGCGCTTTCGGTGCTGTTCTATACGATGTTCGGACGGTTCGCTCTCGGCCTTCTACTGCCGCCGGATAGCCCCAATTACATCTATCGCTGGTTCCGCCGGCTGACCGACTGGGTGGTCGCACCGGTTGCTTTCGTCACGCCGCGCGCCCTGCATGGCCCCCTGCTCGCTCCTGTCGCGGCCTTTTGGATCATGGGCGCGCGCGTCACCTTATTCGCCGTGTTGTACGCCGCGGAGCTCTTGCCGCGGGCAGTGCCGGCGGTTCCCTAACCGGTCATGGGCGACCGCCGCAACCTGTTGATGATCGTGGTCGGATTATGCGCCGCCAACGGCGTGTTTTCGCCCTATGTCGCCATCGCGCTCCAGATCGCGCCGGTTTTGATGCCGGAGGTGTTCCCGCGTACCGCCGGCTGGGCTTTGTTTTTCAGTTCGGTGGCGGTGTCGACGGCGACGTTGTTACTCAGCGGGCTCCCGGCGGCGCTCTATGAAAGGCTGACGCGGGATGAAGAAGGGACGGCGTCGATGTGGGTTTGGCTGGCGGGCGCCGCCTTCCTTTCGCTTCCCGCCCTTATCAATCTCGACCGCATCGTCCGCGCCGATTGACCCCCGATTGCCGGGCCAAACGCGCGATCCGATCTGGTATGATCTGGCGGGCGCACGCGTTGAATAATCGTTTCTGCCATGGATCGCATCCGCTACTTCGCCGACCAATCGATACGCCGCGCCTGCGGTTTTGGATTTCTCGCGCTCGCCACCGGCATGGTCGGCCTCTATTGGGACATTGCCAGCGCGCTGAAACTCGGGGCGACCGGGGCCACGTTCATGGCGGCGCTGCTGGTGTGGAAGGCGTTCGAAGCGCCGCGGCGCAATTATCGCCGCACCGAGGTCTTTCTGATGATGGACAAGAAACACGATTTTCCGGAAGCCCGCGCCCAGCAGATTTTCGGCAACACCCTGCGGGATCGCTATCTGGGGCACGCCACGATTATCGCCGGACTGGCCGCTATCTTGTGGTTGTTTGCGTTTATTGTGCAGGCCGTCGGCGCCGACTAAGGCGGCTAGACGTCGCCGCGCGACGATCAGAAAACGGCGGCGAAGCTACCGTCTAACCGCTTTTCGGCGATGCATTGATAGAGGCCGCGCTTGTCGCCTATTTCATAACGGATCGAGACGCGGAATTGATCGTCGCCGGTCGACATCGCGACCAAGGATTTCTCGAACGGCTCGAAATTGGCGGCGGCGAGTTCCGACCCCGGCTTCTTGGCATTGGCGAGGCAAATATCGTAGGCCGCCCGATTGAACTTTTCACTCTGACCGCAGCCGGCGACCAAGACCGCAGCCGAAATCGTCGCTGCGAGCCGGGCGATGAATAGGGGCGTCGTCATCTTCAAGGCTAAGGCTTCCTAAGTGCGGTCGTGTGAATATCTAGGGTGTCACCTTGGGTCAAGCCCGATGCGATGCCCCGGCGCGTGCCGATCCCAAGCCTTCGGAAAACTTGCGCTTCGGTTGTTGATTTCCTATATATTACAAGACTGATTCGTAGAATGGGAACATCGTGCTGAACGGCAAACGTGTTCTGTTGATTATTTCCGGCGGCATCGCGGCGTATAAGAGCCTCGATCTTATCCGGCGGTTGCGCGAGCGCGGCGCCGCGGTTCGCTGTGTCCTCACCGAAGGCGGCGCTCAATTCGTGACGCCGCTTTCCGTCGCCGCTCTCAGCGAAGACAAGGTTTACGGCGACTTGTTTTTGCTGACCGACGAAAGCGACATGGGCCACATACGGTTGTCGCGCGAGGCCGACCTTATCGTCGCCGCCCCCGCGACCGCGGACCTCTTGGCGAAAATGGCAACTGGCTTGGCGGGCGACCTTGCCTCCGCGGTATTGCTTGCCGCTGATAAACCGGTGCTGGTGGCACCGGCCATGAACACGATGATGTGGCGCCATCCCGCGACGCAGCGCAATGTGCAGATATTGGCGGGCTGGGGAGTCCAGCGCGTCGGCCCGCGACCCGGCGATTTGGCCTGCGGCGAAACCGGCGATGGCCGTATGGCCGAGCCGTTGGAGATCGTCGCGGCCATCGAAGCGATGTTGGTTCCCGCCGGACCGCTTTCCGGCAAGCGGGCTTTGGTCACCAGCGGCCCCACCTTCGAGGCGATCGACCCGGTTCGGTATATCGCTAATCGCTCGTCCGGTCGTCAGGGCCATGCCATCGCCGCGGCGCTGGCCCGCCACGGTGCCGGGACGATCCTGGTCGCCGGACCCACCGCGTTACCCGATCCGGCCGGCGTCAAAACCGTTCACGTCGAGACCGCGGCCCAGATGCTGGCGGCATGTGAAGCCGCGTTGCCCGTCGATCTGGCGGTGTGCGCGGCGGCGGTGGCGGATTGGCGGCCACAGGCGCCGGCCAATCGAAAACTCAAGAAAGACGGGAAAACGCCGGTCCTTCACTTGGCCGAAAACACCGACATCCTCGCCCGATTGTCCGCGCCGGGCCGAACGCGCCCGGCGCTCGTCGTCGGATTTGCGGCCGAGACCGCGGCGGACGCCCTTGAGCTTGTCACCCTCGCCGCGGCCAAACGCACACGCAAGGGGTGCGATTGGATGTTGGCCAACGATGTCTCGATAGCGGCCGGTACGTTCGGGGGCGAGGCCAACACCGTTCATCTCATCGATGCGGCGGGTGTCGAACATTGGCCGCGTTTGGATAAGGACGCCGTGGGTGAACGTCTGGCCGCGCGCATCGGGAAGTATTTTTCGCCAGGACCGGGGGCCGCCGCGTGAGCGTGGCCGTGGTTTTGCGCCGGCTTCCGCACGCCGCCGAACTGCCGCTGCCGGCTCCCGCCACGGCCGGCGCCGCCGGCGCCGACCTGGCCGCGGCGATCGCGTCCGAAATGGTGATTCCCCCGGGCGGCCGCGCCTTGATTCCGACCGGTTTCGCCATCGCGGTTCCATCGGGATTTGAGGCGCAAATCCGGCCGCGATCGGGGTTGGCGCTGCACCATGGCGTGACCCTTTTGAACAGCCCCGGCACCATCGATTCCGATTACCGCGGCGAAATCGGCGTCATCCTAATCAATCACGGCAACGCCGATTTTCGGGTCAGCCGCGGGATGCGCGTGGCCCAGATCATCCTCGCCCCGGTCGCGGCGGCGGTCTGGCAGGAGGTCGTTTCCCTACCCGACAGTCCGCGCGGCGCCGGCGGCTTCGGGTCAACCGGCGTCGGTTAAGGCGGCGACGATGTTGAGGTTATCCAAGAAGCTTCTGTTCGCCATCGAGACGGTTTTGGACATCGCCTACCACGCGGGGTCGGCGCCGGTCCGCAGCCCGGACATAACCCGCCGCCAGGGCATCCCGGCGCGCTCCCTCGAACCGGTTCTCCAGCATCTGGTGCGCGCGGGTGTGCTGACCGGCGTGCGCGGTCCGCGTGGGGGGTATCGCCTGGCGCGCGAGCGGCGGCGGATCACGCTCGGGGAAATCGTGCGCCTGGTGGGTGCGCTGGAGAAGACCAAGGACCCCATCTACGACGCCGCCGGCGCGCCGCTCGGCCACCGCGTCGTCCGCCCCTTGTGGCGGGAGTTGCAGGAGGAGCTGACGGAGCGGCTCGATGCCGTGACCATCGAGGATTTGTGCAAACGCGCCCGCGATGCCGGCGTCGAAAACGAAGCCGTGGCCGGTTATGACTACAGCATCTGACGGATCGCGAGCGGGCTTCGGAATCGGGAGGGTGCGATGAACCCGCGCGAGGCGCCCGGCTTGGCCGCGCGGAGTGAATTCCGCGGCCGCATCTACGAAACCATCGTCGATACCATCGGCGCCACGCCGCTGGTGCGGCTGCGCCGGATCGCCAAGAAAGCGGGCGCCGTCGCCGATGTCGTGGCCAAGTTGGAGTTTTTCAACCCGCTGGGTTCGGTTAAAGACCGCATCGGCGTGGCGATGATCGAGGCAGCCGAGGCCGCGGGAAGGATCAAGGCCGGCACAGTGGTGATCGAACCGACCTCGGGCAATACCGGGATCGCGTTGGCGTTCGTCTGCGCCGCCAAGGGTTACCGGTTGATCCTGATCATGCCGGAAAGCATGTCGGTGGAACGCCGCAAGATGCTGAAACTGCTGGGCGCCGAGCTTGAACTGACACCGGCGGCCGAAGGCATGCGCGGCGCCATCCGGCGAGCCGAGCAGCTTTTGAAGGAAATGCCCGATGCCTTCATGCCCCAGCAATTCACCAATCCGGCCAACCCCGAGATTCATCGGCGGACGACCGCGGAGGAAATCTGGCGGGATACCGAAGGCCGCGTCGATGTCGTGGTCAGCGGCGTCGGCACCGGGGGAACCTTGACCGGCATCGGCGAGGTGATCAAGCCGCGCCGGCCGGGCCTGTGGATGGTCGCAGTCGAGCCTGAGGACAGCCCGGTTCTGTCGGGTGGGGCGCCCGGTCCGCATAAGATTCAGGGCATCGGCGCCGGTTTCATTCCCGATATCCTGCGCCGGGACCTTATCGACGAGGTCGTCCGCGTGGGCAACGCCACCGCCTTCGAAACCGCGCGCGAGGTCGCGCGCCTCGAGGGTATACCGGTCGGCATCTCCTCTGGCGCCGCCATCGCCGCCGGTCTCGAGGTCGCCGCGCGCAAGACTATGGCCGGCAAATTAATCGTCGTCGTGGTACCGTCTTTTGCCGAACGTTATCTATCCACCCCCCTTTTCGAAGGCCTGTGACGTGGAACTCAGCGAGCATCAGGTCCACCGCTATGCGCGCCATCTGATCCTCGACGAAGTGGGCGAGGAAGGTCAGGCCAAGCTGTTGGCGGCGCGTGTGCTGGTGATCGGCGCCGGTGGTTTGGGCTCGCCGGTCCTGCTTTATTTGGCCGCGGCCGGCATCGGCACTCTAGGATTCGTCGACAGCGACGTCGTTGAACTGTCGAACCTTCAGCGTCAAATCATCCATACCAATGACAGCATCGGCCGCGCGAAAGTGGATAGCGCGCTGGCCACGCTGCGCGCCGTCAATCCCGACATCACGCTTGTGCCGCACCATTTTCGGCTGACGGTCGCCAATGTTCGCGACTTGATCGCCGATTACGATCTGGTCGCCGATGGCAGCGACAATTTCAGCACGCGGTATCTGCTGAACGATGCGTGTTACCTGGCGAAAAAGCCCCTGGTGTCGGCCGCCCTGCTGCGCTTCGAGGGCCAGCTTTCGACCTTCAAGGCACACCACGCCGGAGATGGGTTCCCGTGTTATCGGTGCATCTTCCGCGACCCGCCGCCGCCGGATTTGATTCCGCGCTGCGAGCAGGCCGGCATCCTGGGATCGGTGGCCGGGGTTCTGGGCACACTTCAAGCGACGGAGGTCGTGAAAGAGGTCCTTGGCCTGGGTGACAGCCTGTCCGGCCAGTTGCTGATCTACGACGCGCTGTCTTCGGATTTCCGCAAGATCAAGGTCAAACGCGACCCCGGCTGCCCGCTCTGCGGTTCGCAGGCGACGATCAAGGATTTGTCGCGCCACGAAAAGAATCAGGATTGAGACAGCGGTGAGCTTGATCTCGACGGCGCGACCCGGGCTTTCCATGACCACCCCCCGACTTCGCATCGGCACGCGCGGTTCCCCCTTGGCCCTCGCCCAGGCGGATGAAACACGCCGGCGGCTCATCGCGGCGCATCCGGCTTTGGCGGAGGCGGGCGCAATCGACATCGTTGTCATCAAGACGACGGGCGACGCCGTGGTCGATCGGCCGCTTGCCGATGTCGGCGGGAAGGGCTTGTTCACCAAGGAAATCGACGAGGCGCTGCTGGCCGGGATCGTCGATCTTGGCGTGCACTCGACCAAAGACATGCCGACCATCCTTCCCGACGGACTCATCCTCGCCACGGTGCTGCCCCGCCAGGATCCCCGCGACGTGCTGATCGCTCCGGGCGCGCGGTCCCTGCGCGACCTGCCGGCGAACGCCTCGCTCGGCACCTCCTCGCCGCGGCGCCAGGCGCAGGTGCTCGCGTTACGTCCCGACCTTCGCGTGTTGCCCCTGCGCGGCAATGTGCAGACGCGGTTGCGCAAGGTGGGCGAGGGCGCGGTGGGCGCCACGCTGCTGGCTCTGGCCGGGCTTCGCCGTCTGGGCCTTCCCGACGCCACGGGAGCCATTCTCGAAGCCAGCGAAATGCTGCCGGCGGTGGCGCAAGGGGCGATCGGACTGGAATGCCGCGAAAGCGATTCCCGCGTGCGCGCCCTGATCCAACCCCTGAACGACGGCCCCAGCTTCATCGCCATAACCGCCGAGCGCGCCATGCTGGCGGCGCTTGACGGCTCCTGCCGCACGCCGATCGGCGGGCTCGCCGAGGTCGACGGGAGCCGGATCGTTCTGCGGGGGCTGCTCGCGCGGCCCGACGGGTCCGGCCTGTGGCGGGCGGAGCGATCCGGCACCACCGCCGACGCCGCCGCGATCGGCCGGGACCTCGGCGCGGCCCTGCGCGCCGCCGCGGGAGCCGATTACGCCGCGCTCACCGGATGAAGCGGCGTGCGCGTCCTCATCACCCGACCGCGCGAGGATGCCCAGAGCCTGGCCGCGGTTCTCGGCGAGCGCGGAATCGAGGCACTGGTCGAACCGCTCCTCGAGATTCGCCTGCTGTCCAATGCCGTGGTTGCGCTTGACGGCGTGCAGGCCGTTCTGCTGACCAGCGCCAATGGGGCGCGCGCCTTTGGCGGGCTCTGCGACCGGCGCGATGTCCCGATCTTCGCCGTCGGCGAGGCCACGGCGAGGGCGGCGCGCGCTCTCGGATTTTCCAGCGTCCACAGCGCCGGTGGCGATGTCGGCGACCTGGCGCGTCTCGCCGCCGCGCGGCTCGATCCGCGGGCCGGGGCCTTGCTTCACGTGGCCGGAACCGAAATCGCGGGCGATCTTTCGGGCATTTTGGGTGGACAGGGATTTTCGGTCAGGCGGGCGATGCTCTACGAGGCATGCCCGGTATCGGCGCTTTCCAAACCGGCGATCGCGGCGATCGCGGATGGTTCCCTCGACGCCGCTTTGTTTTTCTCTCCCCGGACCGCGTCCGCCTTTGTTAATTTGGCGCGGGGGGCGGATGTGGCGGAGAAATGCGCAACCATCGACGCAATCTGCTTGAGTGCTTCCGTCTCCAAGGCGTTGGAAGGCCTGACGTGGCGGTCCCGGCGCGTGGCGGACCGGCCGGACCAGGCTTCGCTGCTCGCCTGCCTTCAGCGATCGCTGAAGGAGCGGGGCTGATGCCCGGGATTCGCCCGCTGCGCGGAACTCGGCGAGTGTGCATGGGGCCATGCCGATGACCGACGCGCCGCCAACACCCGCGCCAGACGCGCCGGCGGCCGTCCCAGAAAAGACGGGCGGGCCCGGCGCCAAAGCGGCTGCCGACCGTTCCGCACGCGGGCTGCGCTGGACGGGCGCCGCGGTTCTGGCCACAGCCACCCTCGGCGTGGCCGCCTATTTCGCGGCGATGCCTCCGGCACCGCCGCCCCCCGCGCCGCCGACGACCGCACCCCCGACGACCGCACCCCCGACTATCGTGTCCGCGCCGCCCGCGATCGATCCTGAATTGATTGCGCGGCTCGCTCGAATCGAGGCGCGTCTGGCCGAGCTGCCGATCCGCGAACCCGCGGGTGTCTCGGCCGCGGAGACCGCCGCGTTGGCGCAGCGCCTCGCGGTAGTGGAGCTTGCCGCGAATGAAAGCCGAACGCTGGTCGCCGCCGTCGAATCGCTCCGCCGCGACCTTGCCGCCGCGGAGATCAAGCGCGCGACCGAGGCCGGTGGCCTCGCCGCGCAACTGGCCACGATGGACGTCCCGGCGGACAAGGTTTCCGAACCGCGGCTGCGGGCAATCGAGGAAAGAATGGCCGGTTTGGCGACCGCGATCGAGGCGCTTCGCGGCGAGGTCGCCGCCGCCGCCAAGTCGCTCGCCGAACGCACCCAAGCCGACACCATCTCCGCCGCGCGGCAGGCGGCGGCCGAGGCGCGGGTGGCCGCCACCCAGATCGCTTCGCGGCTCCGCGCGGGTTTGAGCACCGGGGCGCCCTTCGCCGCCGATTTGGCCGCGGCGCGCGCGGCTTGGTCCGGCAATCCGACGGTGCCGCGGCTGTTGGCGTCGTTGGACGCCCACGCCGACAGGGGACTTCCCACGATCGAGGTCCTACGCGTTCGTTTCCAACACGTCGCCGCGGAGGCGATGGCGGCGGCAATTGTCCCGGCGGACGCCAATTGGGCCAGCGGGCTCCTGCGCCGGCTGGCTTCCACCGTCACCATCCGGCCGGTCGGCGATGTCGCCGGAAGCGACGCCGCGGCGGTTGTCGCGCGGACCGAGGTCAGACTCGCGGCCAACGATCTGTCGGGGGCGGTGGCCGCGCTGGCGGAAATCGCGGAGCCGCCGGTCGCGGCGGCGGTTGGTCCCTGGCTTGTGGTCGCGCGCGCGCGTCTGGCGGTGGAAATGGCGGTTCAGGCCATGCTGGCCGACGCCAATCAACAACCCTAGTCCAGGAAACATGGTCCGCGCGCTCGGTTATTTCATCCTTCTGGCCGCGGTGATGGCCGCCGTCGCCTGGTTTGCCGACCGCCCGGGCGAAGTCACCATCGTGTGGCAGGGTTGGCGCATCGACGCATCGGTCGGCATGGTCGTGCTGGCCGTCGGCATCGTCGCGGCCGTGGCCGCCGCGCTGCATCACCTCTGGTGGCGAATCCGGCGGCTGCCACGCGGTTGGGCGCGGCGCCGGCACGATCTTCGGCGGCGGCGTGGCTATCTGGCCTTGACCCAGGGCATGGTCGCGGTCGCGGCCGGCGATCCGGATGAGGCGCAGCGGCAGGCGCGGCGCGCCGATGTCCTTCTCTCCGAGCCGCCCCTGACCATGTTGCTGTCGGCCCAGGCGGCCCAGCTCATGGGCGACGATAACGCGGCCAATCGTTATTTCACCGCGATGCTCGAACGGCCGGAGACGGCTTTCCTCGGCTTGCGCGGCCTGCTCATGGGGGCGATGCGCCGCGGCGACCGCAAGGCCGCGCTGGACCTCGCGCGCCGCGCCCGATTGTTGAGGCCGCGAACCCCATGGGTGCTGACCACACTCTTTGAGTTGGAGACGACAGCCGGCGAGTTGGCGGCGGCGGAGTTGACTCTGGGCGACGCGATCGACAATGGGGCGTTCGCCGCCGCCGCGGGTCGGCGCAAACGTGCGGTCCTTTTGGCCGAAAAGAGCCGCGTTGACGACGCCGCCGGGCGCGCGGCCGAAGCTTTGGCGGCGGCCAAGCAGGCGGTCGCGGCCGATCCGACATTGGTGCCGGCGGCGGCGCGCTGGTCGCGCCTGCTCGCGGCCTCCGGGCGCGCCCGGAGGGCGGCGAAGGTTGCCGAGGCCGCCTATGCACTCTCGCCGCATCCCGATCTCGTCCAGGCCTTTCTCGGGGCTCGGGGGGAAACCGATCCGGTGTTGCGTTACCAGCGTGTGGAAGGGCTTTCGCGATCGGCGCCCGACCATCCGGAAAGCCGCTTTGCGCTCGCCGAAGCCGCACTCGCCGCGCGTTTGTGGGGGGAGGCGCGCCGGCATCTTCCCACGCTGAACGGTCATCTCGAGGCGCGGCATTGCCGGCTGATGGCGCAGGTCGAAGAAGGTGAACACGCCAATCGCGAGGCCGCCTCCCTGTGGCTGGCCCGCGCCGCCGGGGGTGGCGCGGACGGGGCCGCGCCCGACCCGACCTGGGTATGTGGAAACTGCGGCGCCGTCGCCGCCTCATGGACCGCGCTGTGCGGACATTGCGGCAATTTCGACACGCTCGCCTGGCGTGAGCCGGGATGGATCGCGCCGAAGGTCGGCGCCGCCCCGCCGCCCCTGCTCGCGACCGCGACCGCGATCGCGGCGACCCCCGGTTCGGAGCCCGCCGCATGAGCGGAAAACCGGCGGCACCGCCTGCGGAGCGTTCCTCCGCTTTCGAGGGCGCGGTCCTCGAAGGTGGGGCGGGCCGCGCGCCCACCTCCCTGGCCGATGCCGGTCGCATAGCCGAGGCGGAAAAGCTCTACGCCCAGGGTGTTGCCCTGCATCGCGCGCGCAAATTCGACGAGGCGGCGAAACTCTATGACCGGGCGCTCAAGCTGAATCCCCATATGCCCCACGGCTACAACAATCTCGGCGTCCTGCTCCGCACCCAGCGAAAATACGCGGCCGCGATCGCGGTCTATCAGCAAGGGCTAAGGGCCGATGCGGACAATGCGGGCCTGTATTCCAATCTCGGCAACGCTCTCAAGGACGCAGGCCGATTCGACGAGGCAGTCGCGGCGCATCGGCGCGCGGTGACGCTGGCGCCGACTTCGCCCGAATCGTTGAACAACCTGGCGATCGCGCTGAAGGCCGCGGGGCGGTTTCGGGAAGCGCTCGACGGCTTCGAGCAAGTCGTCGCGCTCAAGCCATCACACGTCGAGGCGCAATGGGATCGGGCCCTGCTGCTGCTGCATCACGGCGATTTCGCACGCGGTTTCCCGGCCTATGAATCGCGGTGGCGGCTGCGCGACGTAAAGGTGCCGGCCTTCGAACAGCCGCGTTGGGACGGCACACCCTTTCCGGGAAAAACGATCCTGCTGTTCGGCGAACAGGGTTTTGGCGACACCATTCAATTCGTCCGTTACGCGGCGCGCGTGAAGGCCTTGGGCGGGACGGTCTTGGTGGAATGTCGCCCCGGCCTCGGCGGGTTGTTCGAGGAAACCGCCGGGGTGGATCGCGTTTTTGAGCGGGGATCCGGGCAGCCAGCCTTTGACCTTCAATGCCCCCTAATGTCGCTGCCCGCGGTCATGGGAACCGATGCCGCGACGATTCCGGCGGAGGTTCCCTATCTTCAGGTCAGCGCGGCAGCCATCGCCAAGGCCCGCGCCAGGCTCGGTTCCACGGGTAAGGCGTTCCGCATCGGCATCGTCTGGGCCGGCAGCCCCACCCACAAGAACGATCACAACCGCTCGGTCGCGCTGGAGCCGTTTCTTCGCCTTCTTGAGGTGCCCGGCACGCGGTTGTTCAGCTTGCAAAAGGGGCCGGCGCGCGGCCAGCTCACCGCCCTGGGTCTGGATTCCGTCGTCACCGATCTCGACGCCGCCATCGGCGATTTCACCGACACGGCGGCTTTTGTCTGTGCGCTCGATTTGGTGGTGACGGTCGATAGCGTGGTCGCCCACCTCGCCGGCGCGCTGGGCCGGCCGGCTTGGGTTATGGTGCCGCTCGTCCCGGATTGGCGATGGATGGAGGGCATCGCCCATTCTCCGTGGTATCCGAGCCTGCGGCTGTTCCGGCAGCCCGGCCATGGGAATTGGGCCGCTGTCGTGGGCGACATCGTTGCCGCGCTGAACCAGGCCGTGGCCCCGACATCGGGGATATGAGCGACGCGATCATGGCGAAGGGCAACCGGACATCGACGCAGGCGCAGGTAGCGCGCGGCTCAAACGACGACGCCGACCGTTTCTTCGCGCGCGCCCTGACCAGCCATCGCGGCGGCGATATTCACAAGGCCGTCGGCGATTACACGCGCGCCATAGCGGCCCAGCCGGACCATGCCGATGCCCTGAACAATCTGGGCGTGGCCCTGCGGGCACTTGGCCGCGATGGCGAGGCGGCGGCCGTGTTGCGGCGGGCGATCCAGGCCCGCCCGCGCCAGGCCGATTTTCACTACAACCTGGGCAATGCCTTGCGTGGCTTGGGGCGGCGCGAAGAAGCCGTGGCCAGCTATCGGAGCGCGCTTTCCTGCGATCCAAAATCGATCCAGGCCCTCACCAATCTTGGCCTTTTGCTGCGCGATCTCGGTCGGCACGAGGAGTCCGTCGAGGCTCACGCCGACGCCGCCCGGCTCGACCCTGCCTCGGCCGAATGCCTCAACAATCTCGGCTCGTCGTTGTTGGACGATGGCAAGCCGGAGGCGGCGTTGCTGGCGCTGCGCCGCGCCGCCTTACTCAAGCCCGAATATGCCGCCGCGCTGTACAATCAGGGACTCGCGCATTTCAATCTGGGGCATCTGGACGAGGCTATCGCCTGCCATCGCGCCGCCATCGCCTTGAAGCCGGACATGGCCGACGCCCACGCCAATCTCGGCCAGGCCCTGGTTGGGCTCGCGCGCTTCGACGACGCCATGGCCTGCTTCGATCGGGCGACATCGCTGTCACCCGACAATCTCGACGCCAATCTTGGCCGAGCGCGGGCCTCGCTGCTCGCCGGCCGCCTCAAGGAAGGCTGGGAGGCCTATGAATGGCGCTGGCGGCGCCCCAACAATCCGCCGCGCCGGTTTCCGCAGCCGATCTGGGACGGCAGCCCGCTCGACGGACGGAGGATCCTGCTCTATCCCGAGCAGGGTTTGGGCGACACCATCCAATTCGTGAGGTACGCGCCGAAACTGGCCGAATTGGGCGCGCGCGTCGTCCTCGAATGCCAGCCGCCCCTGCTGCGTCTTTTCTCCGGGCTCCCCGGCGTGGAATCGATCGTGTCGCAGGGCGGTGCCCTGCCGAATTTCGACGTTCACCTTCCGTTTTTGAGCCTTCCTCGAATCCTCGGCACGGAATTGGCGACGATTCCGGCCGCGGTTCCCTATCTGCCGATGCCGCCGGCGGGGCCGTCCGTGCCCGCCGCCCCGGCCGGAACGCGGTTGCGAATCGGCATTTCCTGGGCCGGCAACCCAAAACATCAGAACGACCGGTTTCGATCCTGCCCGCTGGCGCTTTTTCTCGACCTCGCCGCGATACCGGGCGTGGCCCTCTATTCCCTGCAGGTGGGACCGGCGGCGGCCGACATCAAAAGGCTGGGTCTTGGCGGGCTGATCCCCGATTTGGGCGCGGGATTTGGCGACTTCGCGGAAACCGCCGCCGCCGTGACGCAGCTCGATCTTGTCATCGCCGTGGACACCGCCATCGTCCACCTCGCCGGGGCGTTGGCCTGGCCGACATGGGTCATCCTGCCGCAGGCGCCAGACTGGCGCTGGCTAGAGCATGGCGATCGCAATCCGTGGTATCCTACGCTACGCCTGTGGCGACAGGAGCGGCTCGGGGATTGGCCGCCGGTCTTCGCACGCATGGCGGCGGCGCTTGGGGGGCTTGCCGAGGCTCGGCGGCACCCTTCCTGAAGAGCGGTAGGCAATATGGAAGGCACAACCCCGGTTCCCGTCGAGCGGCGTCTGCGCCTCGATCGGCGCCAATCGGATCAACCGCCGCCCGGTCCGGATCGGCGTTCGGGCGAGGAACGGCGCTCGAAATGGCGTTCCCTGGCCTTTATCGCCAAGCGCAGCACGGCTTTCCGGCGCGACAAGAACCGTCGCAGCGTCCCCTTTCGGCAACGAATCGTTCCGTTCCTTCGCGGGATTGTGTGGTCCCAGCGCACGCTCGCCTTCGTTATCCTGCTGTCGCTCATTTCC
>SHVT01000023.1 GCA_009694125.1 Rhodospirillaceae bacterium
GCTTCTGTTGGTGTTGGGCCTGTGGGGTTGTGGGCGAGGCGTGAGCCTCGTCCACAAATCCACAGGTCGGGCGCGTCGAAGCGGGTCACGCGGCCGATTGGGTGGTTGCCGCCTCGGGGATGGGTGTCCCCTCGGCGGTGTAGAGGGCGAGCCGGCGCGGGCCATGGAAGACGGCGAGGCGGCCGTCGGGATAGTCGTGCACCCGCACGGTCGCCTTGACGTAGTGGTGGCGGTGGCGGTCGGGCGGGATCTGCAGGCTGAGGCGCCTGTAGACGACACAGTTGTCGCCGCCGACCGGGCGGTCCTCCTGGATGTCAATTCGCTTCCAACCGCGACCCCCCTTTGGAGTGCGCCCCTGGGGGTGGACGGGATCAGGGGGTCACTATTGCGCGCGATTTCACAGTCCTTTGGATCGCTCAGCCGAGGTTATGGGTTGCCAATGTGACTCGAGATGGAGTCTTACGCTACAATTCGGGCTAGCAATCTGGACCTGATCACACCCCTCCCCGTCAAGGGATGGCATTCAAAACACGGAGAGAGGCGAGGTTGATGCATGCTGACGTGTGCGCAAAGTCCGCAATTTCGCCGATATCATCTCTAGAGTTCCGCCTGGGCGGCTCTAATCCGCCCCTCAAGGACCGCCATGAAATGGTGGCGCTCAAGACCAGGTTCAATGGCAGGCAAGACGATGAGCGTGATCGTGCCCGGTCGTTTAATAAAGCCCCGCCGCGGCCAGAACAAGCCGGAATTGAGCGCAACGGGAGTGAGGGGAAGCGCAAGCCTGGAATAGAGCGCGGAAACGCCGGAGCGGTACGGGCGTTGTTCTCCCGGCGGCACACGCGTGCCCTCCGGAAAGACGATGATCTGCCGAGTGGCCGCTGTCTGCTCGGGGTCGTGCAACATGCGCTGCAGGGCGCGTCCGCCGGCCGCGCGATCGATTGGGATCATTTTCAGGCGGCGCAGATACCAACCGAGCAGCGGGACCCGCAGCAATTCTTGCTTGAGTACGTAGACTGCGTCCGGGAGCAGCGCCAAGAACACAATCGCGTCCCAGGCCGATTGATGATTCGAGGCGATGATCCCAGTGCCTCGTGGCAAATGCTCGGCACCGCGAATCCGGTACCGCAGCCCGACTATGATCGCAAGCAGCCAAAGGACGCCAACTGCCCAGAATCTTGTCGCGGCCCTTACCCAACTCGGCGGCCCGAGAAAAAGAGGCAAGTAGGCGACGAGCACAAACGCCGTGAGGCTGAAAAACAGCAGGTTGAACAGAGCGGATCGGAGGAAAACAATCATGGTCCGCGATTCATGACGGACGGATCGCCACGGGAGCGACGCCTTCGATTGCCCTCCAGACGATCGCCGCCAGGAATTTGTGATATTCCGACAGGATCAGGCTCGCGGTTCCCGGCCACCGCCACCAATCCTCCTGGTGAAAACTGTCCAGGAAGACCGGATGGGGGATGATGGTTGCCTCCGGCAGCGCGTGGTGGAATTCGATCAGGCTGCGCCGCATGTGGTAGTTGGCGGTGACCAGGCGCAGCGAGGCAAAACCCTCGGCCCGCATCCAAGCGGCCGTTTCCTCGGCGTTGCCGACCGTATTGTCGGCGCTGTAACCCAGGACGATGCAACATTCGATTTCCGCCGGCGATTGACGGGCAATGCGGAGCAGTTCGCTGACATCGACGCCGCGATATACGCCGGAAACGAAAAGTTTCCGGGCGCGTCCGTCGGCAAGCATCCCGAGCCCGGCGCGCAGCCTTTGCGGCCCGCCGGTCAACACCACGATCGCGTCCGTCCGCGTTTCGGAATCCTCAACCAGGTCCGGGATCGTCTCGCCGAACCATACCAATCCCCCCGCCCAGGCGATGGCGGCGAAGGCCAATACCGATAGGATTCGAATAAAGCCGGCGGGCGTGCGCTGGCGCTTGTTGAGGCGATCATTCACGGGCGGGCAGCGAGCAGTGCCTCAACGGCGGCGGCAAGATTGTCATGGACCGCTACCGGCGCGACGGTCGCGGGTAATCCGGCGGCGAGCGTGTTTGCCCCATGACCGGTGCGGACGAGCACCCGTGGACAACCGAGCGCAACCGCGGCCTGCAAATCGCGGATGTCGTCGCCGATCATGGGCGTGTCTGCGGCCGCCGCGCCGAAATGAGCCAGCGCCTCGCGCAACATGCCTGCCCCGGGTTTGCGGCGATCGCTCGCGGCCCAGGGCGGATCGGGGCAATGGAGGATCAGGTCGAGGCGCGCGTCCTGGGCGAGGAGTTCCCGACTCAACTTTTCGTGGATGCGCGTCAGCATCGCCTGATCGATGATGCCGCGGCCGATGGCGGCTTGGTTCGAGACGACGGCGACTTTGATGTCGGCGCGATTGAGCCGGGCCACCGCCGGCGCCGAACCGGGCAGCAGAATCAGTTCTTCCGGCGACTTGACATAGTCCTCGCGGTTTTCGTTGAGGACTCCGTCTCGGTCCAGGATCACAAGCTTCATGGCGCTCGCCCCGAGGTCCGTCAGACCAGCTGCGCCAGGACACGCAATACCGTCAGCCGCGCGGTGATCAGGGCGACCGCCCCGGCCGCCGGCGGAAGGGCGGCCAGCACGAGCCACTGCAGCGGGGTCAGAGTCGCCTGTGGCAGGATCCCGATATCGGCGTTCAGTCCGGCGCTGCCCAGCGCAACGAGCGTGGCCAACGCGGTCAGTAATCCGATCATCCCCCCGCGGAACCCCTGAGCCAGAGCGGCCCCCTGGAATTCATCCGCGATGAAGCGATTGCGTGCCCCCATGATATGGAGCAGGGCGATACTGTCCTTGTGGACGGCGAGGGCGGCGCGCGTCGCGAACACCAGAACGGTTATCGCCGCCGCGGCGATCAACGCAACCGTGCCGAATGCGATGAACCGAATGACCCGCGCCAGCTTTAAGATGCCGGTCAGCCAGCGGGCATGGTCGTCGACCGTGGTCCCGGGCGCGGCCGCCTCAAGGCGCGCGGCGAGGTCGCCCAGGTCAACGCTGGCGCGGTCGCGAAGGCGAACGTCGATCAGCCGGGGCAGGGGCAAATCCAACGTCAATCCCTCGCGGCCGAGCCAGGGTTGAATAAAGCCAAGCATTTTTTCCTCATCGACGGGTTCGGCCGATGCCACGGCTGCATCGGCGCGCAGGATGGATAACACGGCCTCGATTCGAGCGTCGTTCGCCGGTGTTCCGGCCGCCGGCTGAAGCTGCACCGTCAAAGCCCCGGTAAGCCCCGTCTGCCATCGTAATGCCATACCTGCCGTCGCCATCGCCCCGGCCAGGGTCATCGCCGCGAGATAGACCATGACCGCGACGATCCACGGTAGGTAACGCCGGCTATCGTCACGATCGAGCGGTAACACTCGAATACGTCCCGCCATGGCCTAAACGCGCCTCGCTGCGGCTTCGATGCCAGGCCGGGCATCGCGTTGCGCGGACGGCCGAAATTGCTTGATTTCGCCATTCTCGAGCCGGAGTTCGGGATAGCGGAAGCGCGAGACCAGCTCAAGGTTGTGGGTCGCGATCACGACGGTCGTTCCCATCTTGTGGAGATCGACGAAAAGGTGGAGGAGGCGCACGGCGATGCGGTCGTCGACATTGCCGGTGGGTTCGTCGGCGAGCAAGAGTCGCGGTCGGGCGATCACGGCGCGGGCGATGGCGACGCGCTGCTTTTGGCCCCCGGACAGGGTCGGCGGCAAGGCGTCCAAATGGTCGCCCAGTTCGACCCAGGTCAGCAATTCGCTGACATGTTTGCGGATCTCGGGCTCTTTGGCGCCCTTGAGTCGCAGCGGCAGGGCCACATTGTCGAAAGCGGATAGGTGGTCGAATAGCCGGAAATCTTGGAAGACCACGCCGATGCGCTGCCGTAATGCCGGAAGCTCGCGCCGCGGCACCTTCAACACCGCGCGGTCAAACAGAGTGATCAGGCCGCGGGTCGGCCGCCGGGCGAGGTAGAGGAGCTGGAGCAGGGACGATTTTCCGGCGCCGCTCGGCCCGACCAAGAAGTGGAAGGCGCCGGACTCGAGTTCGAAGGTGAGGTCGCGCAGGACTTCGGGCCCAAGCCCATAACGCAGGCCGACATTCTCGAATCGAACCACCGGCCGCACACCCCCTCGAGGTCGCGATTCTCACCGCGCCAGAATGGCACGCGGCTCGGCGCTGCGTCCAGACACACGCCCTTCTTGTAACGCCGCCAGGGCGGGCCTATAAGAAAATCTCAGTTTCCTAGCGGCATTTGGCTGCCATGATCATCACCTGTCCCGCCTGCGGATCGCGCTATTTGACGGACGCTGCCGCCATCGGCGGAGTCGGTCGTAAAGTGCGTTGTGCCAACTGCAAACACACTTGGTTGCAGCAGCCGGCCACGGATCTACCGCGTTCGCTGTCCTCGCCCGCACCGATCCCGGTCTCGGATCTTTCGAGTTTTAGCATGCAGCCCGTGATCGCGCCGGCACCCAGCCGGCCGGCGGGGGGCCGCATCGCTGGATGGACCGCACTCGTGCTCCTTGTGATCGGCGCGCTCGGCGGCGCCATTCTGGCGCGCGAGCCGATCACCGGTGCGTGGCCCGCGGCCGCGCGTCTGTATGAATCGATCGGCATGCCAGTCGATCCGCCCGGAGTTGGGCTGGAAGTGCGCAACATCTCGCAAGTGAGCGTGGTTGAGGAAGGTGTCGTTCTGCTTATCGTTGAAGGCGAGGTCGTCAATACCTCGGACGCGGCTCGACGTGTGCCAGCGTTGCGGGCGGCATTGCGCGACGCGAGTGACAACGAACTTCAGCATTGGACCTTTGCCGCGCGCAGCGCGCGTCTTGGGCCCGGGGAAAGCTCCGCGTTCCGCACTTCGGTGAGGAAGCCAAGCCCGGATACCGCGAGCCTGGCTATTTTCTTCGCCCACGCCGAATAGGGCGCGACAATGGGCGCAAGCCCCGGACTTGCCCAAGACTGCTTCATAGAGGGGGGTAGGCCGTCATGGCACGCATCCTGGTTGCCGAAGACGATCAATCGGTGCGTGAATTCATGTTGCGGGCGTTGCGGCAGGCGGGGCATGACGTGACCGCAGTCCGCGACGGCGAGGCCGCGGTTCGCGCGCTTGCGCTGGCCACCTTCGATTTGCTCGTGGCCGATATCGTCATGCCGGGATTGGATGGGATCGGGCTGGCGTTGAAGGTCGCCAAAGACCATTCGGCGACCGCCGTTCTGCTTGCGACCGGATTCCCGGCGGAGGCCGAGCGCGCCCTCGGTCTCGAAGACATGATCCGCGGCGCCTTGCGCAAGCCGTTCGCGCTGAAGGAGCTAACCGACGCGGTCGATGCCGCCCTCGCCGTGCGCCGTAATATCTGAATCCAGGAACGACAAGGGGCGAGAATGGCTCCCGCCCCTTGTTTTGTTTTTCGTCGCCTCGGGTACGCCCCGGGCGCGACAGCCCGCAAACGCCGATTAGAACCGCTTGAGCAGACGCTCCAGGTAGTCGCGCTCGATCTGGGGACGCTCGCGCTCGCTGGCGCGGCGCAGCAACTCGTCCTGAATCTCGCGGGACCGCTGGATGTCCGCTTCGTCCGGGATGCGGATGTCGCGAGCATCGATACCGCCGAGGCCATTCAGCGGCCGGCCGGCGGGATCGCGGCTGTCGCCGAGCTGCCGGTCGCGCATTTCCGCATTCGACGGATCGCCATCTTCACCCTCGCCCTGCGCCTGCATCTGTTGTTGCGCCATCTGGCGAAGGCCTTTCATCATGTTCTCGACGGCCTCGGATTGCGGGCGCAGCGCCTGGTTGAGCTGGCCGCGGAGCAGCGCATTGGAGGCCTCGCGCATCGATTGTTCGGCGTTGCCGAGCGTGTCGGGGATGTTGTTAAAGGCCTCGCCGAGGCGGCGCATGACCTCGCCCAGGTCGCGCCGCAGCTGTTCCTGCTGTTGGTAAGCCGCGGTGCCTTGGCCGCCGCCTTCGCCTTCCTGGCGTCCGGGGTTGGCACCCTGCTGTCCCTGACTCTGTCCACGACCTTCGAGTCGCTCGCTGACGCCGGGCTGTGAGCCTTCCTGCTGCTTCTGATCTTGGCCTTGACCCTGCTGGCCCTGCTGACGCTGCTGCTGTTGTTGTTGTGGCTGTCCGCGCTGGGCCTGTTGCTGCTGCCGGAAATTCTGATCGAGAAGCTGCTGCTGCCGTTTCGCCAGATCTTGGACTTCCTTGGCCATTTGCTGGGCCTGGCGGGCCCTTTCCTGATCGCCCTGCTGCTGCGCCTGGCGCAATTTGTCCATCATGTCTTGCATTTTCTGGATCATCTCGCGGGCTTGGTCTTTCATTCCCGCTTCGGCCAGCTTTTGCGCCTGTTCAAGCATCTTGCGCAGATCGTTGTCCCCGGTCGACCGGGCGTTCGGATCGGGCTGTTGCCCCGCCTCCTGCGGCTGTCGCTGTTCGTCCGGGCGCAGCGCCTGCTGCATCATTTCCTGGAACATGCGGTCCATGGCGGTGCGAAGTTCGTCCATCAGCCGCTTGATTTCCTCCGGGGAGGCGTTGTTGGCGAGGGCCTCCATCAGTTTTTGCTGGAGGTTGCGCACATCGCGCTGGGCGACCGAAACCTTACCGTCCTCGATGCGAAGCGCCGTGTCCCACAAGAGCGATTGCACCGCCTTGGTTCCATCGGCGGAAGAATCGCGCAACAAGCGGAGCGCCGCCGTCCGTAGCGAAAGGAAGGTGACGATGTCCTCGAAGTATTGCTCCGGCCTTGAGCCGATCCCGCGCAAGGCATCGGAAACCTGGCGCCGTTGGCCCGGATCGACCGACAACACCTTGCGTTGGGCAATGATGGCCTTGGCCAGAGGATTAACAAACACGCGCTCGGGCAGGGTCATGGCGAAATCGTCGCTGACCCCGCTCTGTCCGAGCGCGTCGACGGCGCGAAGTTGCACCAGAACCGACAAACCCGCCCAGGGATGAGGCGTGAGATCGTGGAAGCTGGCCGCGTGCGCCGCTTTCGGCCGTTGCGACGGCAGAGGCAATTGAAGCTCGATCGCCTCCTCTGGTTCGATCATCGTCACGCCGGTGCCGTCGGCGCGCGGCGCCTTTCGGACAAAGGCGCGAACCGCGGCCAGGCCGTAATCGTCGGCGGCCTCGAATTCGAGACGGATGGCCAAGCGCTGGTTGCGTTGCGGAGCGGCGGCGTGGGCGACCTGCGGCACCCGATCCGGTACAATCTCCATCGGCCAATCGGCGAGTGTTTTCTTGGCCTGGGTGACGACCAACTTGTTGCCGGAATTGATCGTCGAGGTCAGGCGGAAACTGCCCTCATCGATGGTCTCGAAGGACACGGGCGCTCCTTCCCCGAATTGGATCGTCGGGGCTTCGCGGCCGCCGATGACTTGGACCAGGATCGAGCTCCCGACGGCGACGGACAGGGGTTCGGCGCCGCGCTGCTTGTGGGTCGGCAGCAAGGTCGGTAGGCCGGTATACGCCGGCGGCGTAATCCATACCTCAAAACCGACGACCCGGTCGGCGGTGTTTTCGGCCGACTTGAACGAGGGCATGGCGGCCCGCGACCACCGAATGCTCCATTCCTCCGGTCCGGCGACGACGGCGGCCACGACCAGCAGCAAGCCAAGTGCGGCGCGAAACGCCCAGGGATCGCGGCGGGCCATGCCGGGCGCCGGCAGACCGACCCGCCCGCCGCCCAGCATTTCGCGCATTCTGCGGCGATGGGAGTCCCACAGCGCAAGGCTCATCGGATCGCCTTCGCCCGCGACGAGATGGTCGCGCAAGGTGGTGAGCGGGCGGTGGGCCACGCCGCTCAACACCTCAATGCGACGTACCGAATCGGCCACGGTCGGGAGGGCGAAGCGCACGTGCCACAGAGCAAATAGAAAGGCAGCCGCGAAGCCCAGCAAAACGATGACATGAAGCCACGGGTGCAACAGCGACGGGAGCACATCAAGCCACGCCACCGCGGTGAACACGCCGGCTACGGCAACCGCGGGACACGCGGCCGGCCACAGCCTCTCCCAGAACAGCGAGGCGCGGGCCATGGACAGCCGCCAGCCGGGAACGTCGGCCGCGAAACCCGTGGGCTCGCTTGAATTGCCTGTCGTCATAGTGCCCTCCGTGACTGCCGCGCTCGCGGCTCGCTCAACCAAGGTGGCAAAGATTCCAACGCGAACATCTCGGCGTAGTCGGGCCGCCGCCGAACCACCGCAAATACATCGTTCCGGACCAAGACCTCCGGCACCAAGGGACGGCTATTGTACGTCGATGACATGGCGGCGCCATAGGCTCCTGCGGCGCCGAGCGCCAGCAGTTCGCCCTCCCCCATGGGCGGCAGTAACCGCCCCTTGGCCAGGACATCGGCACTTTCGCATACCGGACCAACCAAATCGGCTTCGGCTAGGCCGGTGCCCGCGGTCGGCTCGCGCACCGGCCAAACCGGGTGGTGGGCATCGTAAAGCGAGGGGCGGAGCAGGTCGTTCATGGCCGCATCCACGATAAGGAAACGACGGGCCCCGCTCTCTTTGATGTAGATGACCCGCGTTGCCAACAACCCGGCAGCGCCGACCAGACGGCGGCCCGGCTCGAAGACGAGCTGGCACGGAAGATCGCCCAAGGTTTCGCGCACGATCGCGGCATAGGCACTCGCGGCGGGTGGCACTTCCCGGTCATAGGCGATTCCAAGCCCACCGCCCAGATCGAGGCGGCGGATGTCGTGGCCCCGGGCGATGAGGTCCAGGGCGAGCGCCTTGACCCGCGAAAAGGCGGCCTTGTAGGGCGAAAGGTCGATGATTTGCGAGCCAATATGCACGGCGATACCGCTGACATCCAGTCCGGGAAGGCGCGCCGCCTCAGCATAGACCAAGGCCGCGACGGTAATATCGATGCCAAATTTGTTTTCTTTGCGGCCGGTCGTGATCTTGGCGTGGGTGCCGGCATCGACATCGGGATTGACGCGGATCGCGATCGGCGCCTTTTGCCGCCGCGCCGCCGCCAGGCGAGACAAGGCCCGCAATTCCGCCTCGGACTCGACGTTGATCTGAAGAATGCCCGAATCAAGCGCCAGCGCCAGCTCCGCCTCGGTCTTGCCGACACCGGAGAAAACAATTCGGTTCGGCGGTATGCCCGCGGCCAGCGCCCGGCGCAGCTCGCCTTCCGAAACGACGTCGGCGCCGGCGCCCTCTGCCGCAAAAGTCTGGACCACCGCCAGATTCGAATTGGCCTTCAGCGCGAAACAGACAAGGGTATTGAGCCCACTCAGAGCGCCGGCGAATTCTCGGTAGGCGCCAACCAGCGCCGCGCTCGAATAACAATAAAATGGCGTCCCCACGGCCGTCGCGATCCGCGAAACCGGCACGGATTCCACGTAAAGTTCGCCGTTCTTGTAGGTTATCTCACTCACGCGGGTAACGCCGGGGATAGCGGCTCTCCTCGCCTTCGGGCGGCTCGACGCTGCCCTTGCGGCCGCACCCGGTAAGCAGGCCGAGGAGTAGGACCGGCAGCCAAACCAGCAGCCATCTTCGGCTCAAAGGAACCTCCGACGCGCGGCTTGCACCGCCTCGCGCACGCGTTGGGGTGCGGTGCCCCCAAAACTCGTCCGGCTCGCCGCCGAACGCTCCGCCGTCAGCACCGAAAAAACCGTTTCATCGATGCGCGGCTCGATCGAACGCATGTCATCGAGACTGAGCCCCGCAAGATCGACGCCCTGTTTTTCGGCGATATGAACCAGTCGGCCGGTCAAGTGATGAGCCTGCCGAAAGGGCAAACCCAGAACGCGGACCAACCAATCGGCGAGATCGGTTGCGGTCGCAAACCCGCCGCCGGCGGCCTCGAGCATAACCGCAGAATTAACGCGAAGATCGCGGATCATCCCGGTTGTCGCGGCGACACAAAGGCCGAGGCTATCGGCGGCATCGAAAACCGGCGGTTTGTCTTCCTGCATGTCCTTTGTGTATGCCAGCGGCAGACCCTTGATGACGATCAACAATTGGTGAAGCGCGCCGATCAGCCTGCCGGTTTTCCCGCGAACCAACTCCGCCGCATCGGGATTGCGTTTCTGCGGCATGATCGAACTGCCGGTGGTGAAGGCATCCGACAATGTGATGAACCGCCAGCGATCGGAAACCCACAAGATGAGTTCTTCCGCCAACCTCGACAAATGGGTGCCGGCGATGGCGGCCGCGGCCAGGAATTCGATGGCGAAATCGCGGGCCGACACGGCATCGAGCGAATTGGCCGCGGGTGCATCGAATCCGAGTGCTGTCGCCGTCGCGTCGCGATCGATCGGGAATGAAGTGCCCGCCAAAGCCGCCGCGCCAAGTGGACATTCGTTGAGCCGGGTTCGGCAATCGGCGAACCGGCCGCGGTCGCGCCCGACCATTTCGACATAGGCGAGAAGATGATGGCCGAAAGTGACGGGCTGTGCGGGTTGAAGATGGGTAAGGCCCGGCATGACCGTCCCGGCATGTTCTTCGGCCCGGTCGAGCAGGGCCAATTGCAAATCCTTCAACGCGGGATCGAGCGCGTCGATGGCGTCGCGAATCCAAAGCCGGAAATCGGTCGCGACTTGGTCGTTGCGCGAGCGCGCCGTGTGCAGCCGCCCGGCCGGCTCGCCGATCAATTCGGCCAGCCGCGCCTCCACATTCATGTGGATATCTTCCAGCTCGGCCTTGAATACAAAATTGCCGCTTTCGATCTCGGCGAGGACGCGATCGAGGCCTCCGATGATGGCCTCGGCGTCAGCTGGCTTCAGAATGCCCTGACCGGCGAGCATCGCGGCGTGGGCACGCGATGCCGCTATATCCTGAGCATAAAGTCGCCGGTCAACGTCGATGGAGACGTTGATCCGGGCCATGATCTCGGCCGGGCCGGTTGCAAACCGCCCGCCCCAAAGCGGGTTCGCCGGCATCTTGGCGGGTTTTGGCTTGGCGGTCATCCAGCGCGTCCAGAGGGTCGTTACGTCAAGGCGGGAGGCGGCGGGGTCCGGAACGACCTGCCTGGACTCGCGCTTTATCGATCTCGCAAAAGTTTAGACTGCCTGGGGTGCCGACGCCAGCCCAACTCGCGGTCGGGCGCGGCCGGCGGTCCTTTGCGCGCCGCTGGCGTTCGATCCATTCTCCACCTGTGGACAGGCTGCTATCATCCAACCCAATGGCGTCGGCCATCTCCGGTCGCGCAGAGTCCAATCCCAAAATCGAAAGGACGCGTGCCATGTCGCTACGCATCAATGACGAAGCTCCGAACTTCACGACCGAGACGACGGAAGGAAAGATCGCCTTTCACGATTGGATCGGCACTGGCTGGGCCATCCTGTTTTCGCACCCAAAGGATTTCACGCCGGTTTGCACGACCGAGCTGGGTTACGTTGCCAAGCTCAAGCCGGAATTCGACAAGCGCAATACCAAGGTCATCGGGCTCAGCGTCGACCCGGTCAGCGATCACCACCGGTGGCTGGGCGACATCAAGGAAACGCAGGGTCATGCCGTCAGTTATCCGTTGATAGGCGATCCCGAACTCAAGATCGCGAAGCTCTATAACATGTTGCCCGCCGATGCCGGCGCCACAGCGCAGGGGCGAACCGCTGCGAACAACGCAACCGTTCGCTCCGTCTTCCTGATCGGGCCCGACAAGAAGATCAAGGCGATGATGACCTATCCCATGAGCAGCGGGCGCAATTTCGATGAAATCCTGCGTCTGCTCGATTCCTGCCAGCTCACCGCCAAACATCAGGTGGCAACCCCGGTGAACTGGAAACAAGGTGGGGACGTCATCATTGTTCCCTCGGTTTCAGACGAGGATGCCAAGAAGAAATTCCCGGGTGGCTGGAAGGCACCCAAGCCCTATCTGCGAATCGTTCCGCAGCCGAAATAACCGGACAAAGGCGAGGCGGCGGCGAATTCCCGCCGCTCGCGCCGCGTTCCGCCATTTGACTTGGCGAGGTCCAAGGGCTAATTCCTTGAATAAGCGCTGGGTTCAGCCAGCGCCGAATTCCGGAAATCCACGCTCGCTGGGCAAGGTGAGCGTGGGGGGAAAAATGGGAACGAATGAAATCCCCGTCCCGGCCTGATCGTCCGCGACCGCTATCGCCGCACCTTCAGATTTACCGCTGGCAGCTTACCGCCGTGCTGTCCATTCTTCACCGGGCGACGGGCGTGGCGCTCTGCGCGGGTGCCGTGTTGTTGGTATGGTGGCTGGCTGCGGCGGCCTCGGGGCCACAGGCTTTCGCCGCGACGCAGAATTTCATCGGTTCCTGGTTTGGCCAAGGTCTGCTCTTCGGCTGGACGTTTTCGTTGTTCTTTCACCTGTGCAATGGGATTCGGCACCTGGTTTGGGACGCCGGATGGGGATTCCGCATGGCGACGGTCTACGCCAGCGGCTGGACGGTGGTCGGCGCTTCCATCGTCTTGACGACGCTGGCCTGGGTCTTGGGCCACGCCGTCCGTGCCGGTGGCGCATGAAGGCGGGCGAACGTCGCGGCATGCGCTCGTCCCTGGCGCGGGTGCGTGGCCTGGGTTCGGCCAAGGAAGGTGTCGTCCATTGGTGGGCGCAGCGGGTAACGGCGGTCGCCCTGGTTCCGCTGTCGGTCTGGCTCGCCGGAAATTTCGTCGCCTTGGCCGGCGCCAAACACGACGTGGTTGTTGCCTGGATTGCCTCCCCGGTGGGCACGGTTCTGATGCTGCTGTCGATTGTCGCGATTTTCCACCACGCCCAACTCGGCCTCCAGGTAGTTATCGAGGACTACGTCCACGGCGAAGGGCTGAAACTGGCCACACTCCTCGCGGTCAAGGGGCTGGCCATTCTTCTCGCCACCATCGCCGGACTCGCCGTGCTGTCGATTTCCCTTGGCGCCTGAGGCCTAATGACCGCTTACCCGATCGCCGATCATGAATACGACGTCATCGTCATCGGCGCCGGCGGGGCCGGGCTGCGGGCGACAATGGGCCTCGCGGACGTGGGATTGCGAACCGCGTGTGTCTCCAAAGTCTTTCCGACACGCAGCCATACAGTGGCGGCGCAGGGTGGGATCAGCGCGGCCCTCGCCAATATGGGCGAGGACGACTGGCGCTGGCACATGTACGACACCATCAAGGGGTCGGACTGGCTCGGCGACCAGGACGCCATCGAATATATGTGTCGCGAGGCGATCCCCGCGATCGTCGAACTCGAACATTTCGGCGTGCCGTTTTCCCGCACCGAGGACGGACGGATTTATCAGCGGCCCTTTGGCGGCATGACCACGCATTTTGGCGAGGGTACCGCGCATCGGACCTGCGCCGCCGCCGACCGCACCGGGCACGCGATCCTGCACACGCTCTACCAGCAATCGCTAAAGCATAACGCTGAGTTCTTCATCGAGTATTTCGCGCTCGACCTCTTGATGGACCGCGGCCAATGCCATGGCGTCATGGCCTGGAATCTGGAAGATGGAACCCTGCATCGGTTCCGCGCCCATATGACCGTGCTGGCCACGGGCGGTTACGGCCGCGCGTATTTTTCCTGCACCTCGGCCCATATCTGCACCGGCGACGGCAACGCCATGGCGCTGCGCGCGGGGCTGCCGCTACAGGACATGGAATTTGTGCAGTTCCATCCCTCCGGCGTTTATGGATCGGGCTGCCTGATAACGGAAGGCGCGCGCGGCGAAGGCGGCTATCTGACGAATTCCGAAGGCGAGCGCTTCATGGAACGTTACGCGCCCTCGGCCAGGGATTTGGCGAGCCGCGACGTGGTCAGCCGGGCGATGACCATCGAGATCCGCGACGGCCGCGGCGTGGGCCAGCACAAGGACCACATCCACCTGCACTTGGAGCACCTCGATCCGCATGTGCTGGAAGAGAGGTTGCCGGGCATCAGCGAAACCGCGCGGATCTTCGCCGGCGTCGACGTCACGCGCGATCCGATCCCCGTGTTGCCGACGGTTCATTACAACATGGGCGGCGTACCGACGCGTTACCGGGGCGAGGTCGTGGCCCCACGCGAGGGCGATCCCGACCGGGTCGTGCGTGGCTTGATGGCGATCGGCGAAGGCGCCTGCGTCTCCGTCCACGGCGCCAACCGCTTGGGCTCGAATTCGCTGCTCGATCTCGTGGTATTCGGGCGCGCGGCGGCCAAACGCTGCGCCAAGTTGGTACACCCCAACGCTGCTCTACCGCAGTTGCCGAAATCGGTGGACGAACCTATCCTTGCCCGCTTTGACAAGTTGCGCAATGCCAAGGGCGGCACGCCGACCGCCATGCTGCGCCTCGAAATGCAGCGCATCATGCAGATGGATTGCGGCGTCTTCCGCACGCGCGAGGTGCTCGAAAGCGGCGTCGAGAAGCTGCGCGAAACTTGGGATAAACGTGCCGACATCAACATTTCCGACCGCTCGATGGTCTGGAATTCGGATTTGGTCGAGACGCTCGAGTTCGAGAATCTGATCGCTCAAGCATTGGTGACGCTGCACTCGGCGCTTAATCGGACGGAGAGCCGCGGCGCCCATGCGCGTGAAGATTTCCCAGAGCGCAATGACGCCCAATGGCTGAAACACAGCGTCGCCTGGCTCGGTGAACACGGCTCCGTGCTGATCGACTATCGTCCCGTACACATGAAACCGCTGACCAACGACGTGCAGTCCTTTCCCCCGAAACCGCGAGTGTATTGAGCCGCCGCAGGCTTGCAAAAGACGCTCAAGACACAAAAACCGGATCGGGGTTGAGCGACAACGTGATCTGCGAAGTGTTGCGGATGAATGAATGGACTGCCGGCGGATCGTCTTGACCAAGCATGTGCTGCGCCGCATGCAAGAGAGGCGAATACGGCCTTCGGCGGTATTCGAGATCGTGGCGGAAGGCGGCGTTGTCGAAGAGCGTCATGATATCGGCGAGGATGTCTGCGTCCTCCTCGGCTTCCCGGACGGGCGCGCATTGCATGTGGTGGTGAGTCGAAATCCGTTGACTGCTGAATGCAATGTAAAGACGGTGTACTATCCCAATCCCGACGAATGGAACGCTGGATTTCGGCGTAGACGATGATGCATTGCTTTGCGTGCAAGAGTGGAACGGTGAAGCCCGGTCGCGCGACCTACGTCGTCGAACGCGACGGCCACGTGGCGGTAATCCGGGACGTGCCAGCCGATGTGTGCCCGCAATGCGGCGAAGAATACTTCGCTGCCGCGACCGCGCAGGTTCTTTACGACCAGGCGGAGCGCATCCTGGCGCATGGCAGTGAAGTCGAAATCGCCAAATTCGCCGCCTGAGACAATCACCGTCCGCAACCGACCCAGATCGACCCATGGCCCAATTCACCCTTCCCGCGAATTCCAAAGTTAAACCGGGAAAGTCCTGGCCCGCGGCCGCCAAGGCCAAGCGCCCGAAAACCTTCACGGTCTATCGCTGGGAGCCCGATAGCGGAGAAAATCCGCGGCTCGACCGTTATGAAATCGATCTCGCCGCCTGCGGGCCGATGGTGCTGGACGCCATCATCAAGATCAAAAACGAGGTCGATTCGACGCTCGCCTTCCGCCGCTCCTGCCGCGAGGGAATCTGCGGCAGCTGCGCCATGAACATCGACGGCACCAACACGCTCGCTTGCCTCAAGCCGATCGACGAGGTGAAGGGCGAGGTGCGCATCTACCCCTTGCCGCATATGCCGGTCGTGAAGGATTTGGTGCCGGATTTGTCGGTGCCCTATGCCCAATACACCTCGATCAAACCCTGGCTCCGCGCCGATTCGCCGCCACCCCCCGACCGCGAGCGCAGGCAATCGCCGGAGGAGCGCGCCAAGCTCGACGGGCTGTGGGAATGTATCCTGTGTTTCTGCTGCTCCACCTCGTGCCCCAGCTATTGGTGGAACGGCGACCGTTATCTCGGCCCGGCGATCCTGCTCCAGGCCTATCGCTGGATCGCCGAAACCCGTGACGAAACGACCGGCGAGCGACTCGACGAGTTGGAAGACCCCTTTCGGCTCTATCGCTGCCACACGATCATGAATTGCACGAAGACGTGCCCCAAGGGCCTGAACCCGGCGAAAGCCATCGCCGAGGTCAAGAAGCTGCTGGTGGCGCGGCGGTAGCGCGAGTTCTTTACATGAGTCGGACGCACATGCTGCGTTCTCTGGCGCTCGTCGGCCTCATCGGTGGACTCACCGCCGCGGCCGAAGCCGGCGATCTGAAGCCGCTCTTCGATGTGGAGGCGCGGCGCTTGGAAATGGGGAAGCCCGCCAAGCCCTCTGCCTGCAAGGCCACGCCGGCGCCGGTTCGCGACATCAGGCTCGAGGGTTTCTACAGCGACAGCAATTCCTCGATCGTCGATCCGGCCGCCTACGCTCGTTATTAGGCGGCGTCCAGGCCATTCAACACACTCACAACCGGCCTCGCCGCCATGACCGACGCCTATGTCCGCTCCAAACCGGCGGACGGAGCGGCGGCGTCCTGCACGCTCGATTGGCTCCACGGTTGGGCGGCCGGTGACGGGCTGCTCGGCGATGTCACCAATCAGGGCGGCTACGAGCGCAAATGGTCGCTCGCCACGATCGCGCTCGCCTATCTAAAAATTCGCGACGCGCCGGGTCTGGCGTCGGAACGAAAACAGGCCGTCGAAGCCTGGATCGGGCGCCTTGCCGGCAAAGTGGTCGCCGACTACGACACAAAAAAGGGCAAGGATTCCGAAAACAACCATGTCTATTGGGCGGCCCTCGCGGTCGGCGCTTCCGCCATCGTCGGCAATGATGGCACTCTGTTCGATTGGGCGGTCGCGAAATACCGCTTTGCCCTGACCCAGATTCAGACGGACGGTACGTTGCCCTTGGAGGTTGCGCGGAAGAGCAAGGCCCGCCACTACCACGTTTTCTCTCTGGAACCGCTGATCATGCTGGCGGAGATGGGCGCCGCCAACGGGCTCGATTTGTATGGCGAAGCGGGCGGCGCGCTGCATCGCTTGGCGGCGCGTGTCATCGAAAGCCTCAACGACCCTGGGCATTTCGAGCGCTTGACCGGAGCCAAGCAAGATTGGACCGGCGGAAAATTCGGCGGCCACATGATCGTGTGGGCGGAGCCTTATTATACCCGGTTCAAGGACCCGAGGTTGGTTGCCTGGATCTCCCGATTTCGTCCGTTGAGCCACAGCGGAATCGGCGGCGACGCCACCCACGCCTTCGGCGTCAAAGTGCTGCCCTAGGGCTTCGTCGGTTGCCCGGCTCGACCCAGCCGCAGCGCGAGCGGCCAGCGCACTAGTCGTTTTCGATTGGGCGGACCCCAGCGTACCGTAAGTCGCTCGGTGAGGTCCGGAAGCGGTGAGCCGCCGGTGGCCTTTTCCATGGCCTTGATCGCCGACCAGGTCGACAGATAGTGGATAAGCTGCGGCAGCGACCATTGCGTGGTCATCTCCACCGCGGGGGCGGGCAACTCCTCAAACGGAAAATCGATGAACCGATAGCCCGATTCGACGATCTGCCGTTCCGGCGGCCAATACGTCTCAAGTGTCGAATGATACAGGTCGTCGATCAAAGGATCCAGATCGTCGGCGATCTTCAGAAGGCCATAACTGACCAGGGCGACAAGGCCGCCCGGCCTGGCCACGCGGGTGACTTCACGCCAAAAGGCCGGCAGATCGAACCAATGCGCCGCCTGCGCGGCAGCCACCAAATCGGCGCTGCCGTCGGGCACGCCGCTGCGCTCGGCCGGTGCGACGCGATACGTGACGCGCGGGTGTTGGAAGGCATTGGCGATTTGTTCGGCGCTGGCATCGGTCGCGACCACGCGCTCGAAATGATCGGCCAGCAACAGGGACAACTGCCCCGAGCCGCAGCCGCAATCGAGCGCCATGCCGCGACGCTCCACACGTTCGGCCAGTACCTGGGCAAGGCTGTGCGGGTAAATGGGGCGGGCCTCGGCGTATTGCGCGGCGTGGCCCGAGAAGTGATCCTTGAAACCCGCGCTCATTCATCCCTCGTTGGGGGTCTGGGCGGCTTCCAGCGCCTCGGCCGCCTCCAGCCATAGACGTTCGGCGGCGGCGATTTCGCGGTCGAGGGCGGCGCGCCGCTTGAGCTTGGCCGTCGTTTCCGTCTGGCCGCCATTGTAAATCCTCGGATCGGCGAGCGCGGTTTCGATGGCCTTGCGTTCCTGGGTCAGGCTGGTGATCACCGCCTCCGCATCATGCGTGGCTCTGCGCAAGGGGGCAAGACGCGCCCGATTCTCGGCGGCTTCGCGACGGTTCTCCTTCCTTCCGCCCGGCGTGTCGCGAGGTAAGGGATTGTCGGCCGGGCGCCGGGCCCTGTCGAGAAGCAGGTGCCGGTAATCGTCGAGGTCCCCGTCAAACGGATTGACGCCTTCATCGGCGACCAGCCACAGCCGGTCGCAGGTTGCTTCGATCAAATGCCAGTCATGTGTGATCAGGAGAACGGCGCCGGAAAAGTCGTTCAAAGCCTGAGCCAGCGCCTCACGCGAATCGATATCGAGGTGGTTGGTCGGCTCGTCCAGGATAAGAAGATTGGGACGAGCTCGGGCCAGGAGCGCGAATGCCAAGCGCGATTTTTCCCCGCCCGATAGGGACGCGGCGGGCACCTCCGTCTTTTCCTGCGACAGGCCGAAGCGGCCGAGCCAGGCCCTTATCGCATCCTGGCGGGCGCCCGGCATCACGGCTTCGAGGTGGGCGAAGCTCGACCATTGCGGGCGCAGGTCCTCGATTTGGTGTTGAGCGAAGAAGCCCACGGTCAGCTTGGGGGAACGAAATAGCCGGCCCGAGAGCGGAGCCAGCCTGCCCGCAACGAGCTTGGCGAAGGTCGATTTGCCATTGCCGTTGGCGCCGATCAGGGCGATGCGGTCATCGGCATCCAGGCGCAGATCGAGCCGGCGCAACACGGGCAGGTCGGCGGCATAACCACCCACGACGCCCTCCATGGCGATTAGGGGCGGCGCGGCTGGCTCGGGTTCGGGAAAGGCGAAATCGATGCTCCCTCCAACCGCCGCGGCTTCCGCGATCGGTTCCATGCGGGCGAGGGCTTTCATGCGGCTTTGCGCCTGGGTCGCTTTGCTGGCCTTGGCACGGAATCGGTCGACGAAAGACTGGATATGCCGCCGCTGTGCCTCCTGTTTGGCCCGCATCGATGCGTTGAGCGCCAGCCGCTCCCGGCGGATACGCTCGAAGGAATCGTAACCGCCCGGGTAAAGGGTAAGCCGGCCGGATTCGAGGTGAACGATACGGTCCACGACTTCGTTGAGCAGCCTGCGGTCATGGCTCACCACGATCATCGTGCGGGCGTAGGATTTGAGGTGGCTTTCGAGCCAGATCGTTGCCTCGAAATCCAGGTGGTTTGTCGGCTCGTCGAGAAGGAGCATATCCGGCTCCGAGAATAGGACGGCGGCGAGAGCGGCGCGCATCCGCCAGCCGCCGGCAAACGAGGCCAGGGGGCGGGCCTGCGCGGCCGCGTCGAAGCCGAGCCCGGCGAGAATCGTCGCGGCGCGGGCGGGAGCCGAATGCGCCGCGATTTCTGCGAGCCGCGCCTCGATTTCGGCGATGCGGTGCGGGTCGTGAGGTTCTTCGCGTTCGGCCAGAAGGGCGGCGCGCTCACGGTCGGCGGCAACGACGAAGTCGAGCGGCGTCTGTTCACCCCCAGGCGCTTCCTGGGCGACCATGCCAAGGCGAGCGGCCTTCGGCAGCCCAATGTTGCCGCCATCGGGCTGCAATTCGCCCAACAACAGCCTCAACAGGGTCGATTTTCCGGCGCCGTTGCGGCCGACGAGGCCGACATGCCAACCGGAGCCGATCAAGGCGTCCGCACCATCGAACAGGGTGCGGCCACCGACGCGATAGGTCAGGTTTTCGATACGAATCATGGCGGCGACGGGAGCGAAGGGCCTCTTTCGATCGGATGACTCTATCCGAATTCGATTGTATGAATGAACACTCAGCCTTCGGCTACCGCCTTTCGCAGGGCTTGGGCGCCGACGGCAGTGGCTGTATAAGGTAGTTTAGGGTCCCCGTAGCTCAGTAGGATAGAGCACAGGATTCCTAATCCTGGGGTCGTGGGTTCGAATCCCGCCGGGGACGCCACGGTCCCTCTATGCGTTTGGGCGCGGCGTCTGGGGTCGACCGCGCGCAGACGTGTTATTGGCGACCAGCTAATCGTTGTTCGGAAGCGAAACCGGGGTGAGAGAAGGGAAGTCAGGTCGGCGGTGAACCCCAAGCAGTTGGAAGAAATTCTGCGCCGGCACGAGCGGTTCCTGGCGGGCCATCGCGATGGCACCCGCGCCAGTTTGAAAAGCGCAAACCTGGCCGGCTGGACGCGGCCCTATGCAAAATTGTCCATGGTTATCCTGTCGGGCGCGAATTTGAGCGGCGCCACGTTGACGTCGGCGGATCTGCGTTTTGCCGATCTATTCGCCGCCAATCTCGATAACGCCGATCTTTCATCGGCCAATCTCTATCGCGCCGATCTGCGAGCGGCGCAGCTGCGCTTTGCCAAGTTATTCATGGCCGACCTACGTGAGGCCGATTTGCGGCCCAGCGTCATGCATTACGGCGACGGGCCGGTGCAACAGCCGGCAACGGCGCGTGCGAGCACGTCCGGGCTTCGCCTCGACAAGATGATGGTCACGCGGACGAGTTTCGCCCACGCCGACCTTTCCCAAGCCAGACTGAATAGCGTGGCGGCGGGCGGCGCCGATTTCGCATCCGCCAAGATGCGCGGGACCGATCTGACCGGGGCCGATCTGACCGAGGCGAACTTGGCGTCCGCAAAGCTGCAGGGCGCCAATCTAACCGGCGCCGATCTGACCGGCGCCACGATTAAGGGTGCCGATTTCCGCGGCGCGGTATTGCGCGGCGCCGTGTTGGAGCGGGTGGATCTGTCCAGCGCCTCCTTCGCCGGCGCCATCATGATGCAAAATCTGGGAAGTTTGCCGCCCGATATTCGTACCGCGTTGACCGGCCACGAACAGTGGATCGTGACCAGCGGGCGCAAGGGTGCGCGGGCGCGCCTCGCCGGCCGCGATCTCAGCTTGATGGATTTGTCCGGCGCCGATCTCTCTGGCGCCGATCTCGGCAAGGCGGTGCTGGCGGGCGGCCGGCTTGCCGATTGCCTGTTCGTCCTGACTGGCTGTGCCGGTGCGGATTTCCGCGGAGCCTCGGCCATCGCGACCGATTTTGGCGGCGCGGATCTATCCGGGGCCAAGCTCGCAGGCGCTAAGTTGTCGCGGGCGTGCTTCGGCTCAGTGGATTTGAAGCAGCCCGACGGCAAACCGAGCGGCCGCCTGTGGCCCACGAATCTCAGCGGCGCCGATCTTACTGATGTCGATCTTTCCGGCGCCGATCTCGCGGGCGCAAAACTGGTGGGGGCCAATCTGACGGGCGCCAACCTCTCCGGCGCCGACCTGACCGGGGCCGATCTCACCGACGCCCGTATGCCCTGAACGGGTCCGCGACGAGGGTTGCTCCCTCACCCCGCCTCAGTCAATTCAGTCATCGTGCCAAAGCGCCCACTTTGAAAGTCGTCGATCGCCTGCCGGATTTCGTCGGCGGTATTCATCACAAACGGCCCGTGCATGACGACCGGTTCGTCGATCGGCGCCCCGCTCAGAATCAGAATGGTGGAATCGGTGTCCGCCGTCAGAGTGGCTTCGCCACCGTTGCGGTCGAGCATGGCGAATTGCGCCGCGCGCACGATGTCGGTGTTATTGACGCGAACATCGCCGCGCAGCACGACAACATTTCCGCTGTGGCCGTCGGGAAGATCGAGAGACAGGGATTGGCCGGCACGCAGGCGCAAATCCCAGACGTCGATTGGGGTGAAGGTGCGCGCCGGTCCATTTCGCCCGGCGAAGGTGCCGGCGATGACACGCACCCGGCCCGCGTCACCGGGTAGGTTCACAACCGGAATGTCCCGATCGAGCAAACTCTGATAACCGGGCGGTGCGCCTTTGTCCTGGGCCGGGAGATTGACCCAAAGCTGGACCATCTCCAATGCGCCGCCGCGCCGGGTGAAGGCTTGGGAGTGAAATTCTTCATGCAGGATGCCGGACGCAGCCGTCATCCACTGCACGTCGCCCGGACCGATATGGCCACCATTGCCCGCCGAATCGCGATGGTCGACCTCGCCCTGGTAGACGATGGTGACGGTCTCGAATCCGCGGTGAGGGTGGACGCCGACGCCGCGCGGCCGTTCCCCCGGCGGAAAATTCGCCGGCCCGGCGTAATCGAGCAGCAGGAACGGGCTCATGCGGCGGCCATGGCTGAGATGCGAAAACAGCGAGCGCACGGGGAATCCATCGCCAACCCAATGCGGCGTTGGCGCGCTGTGAACACCGAGAACTTTTCTCATGTGCCTCCCTTTTGGATGATTGGCGGCGGTCGCCTTGGGCAAGGCGATGGTGGCGCGACACTACCGGAATCGGCGAAATTTGTGGCGCGCCCGAAGGGATTCGAACCCCCAACCCTCAGATCCGTAGTCTGATGCTCTATCCAGTTGAGCTACGGGCGCGCGGTTTCGACGGCGTTGCCGATCCGTCCGGTTCTAGGAAGCGTGGGACAGTACTGGACTCGGTTCTCCCTGACAAGAAGCCTATCCGCCGGTTTGGAGGAAGCTCTGCGAGGTGCCGTCAAGCACCAGGCAGGTGAGTCGGCCGGTGGCGAAAGCGCCGCTTCGTTGTCGGTAAGCCGGCTGGCGGAGGACGAGCCCCAAGCACTTGCCAGATTAACAATGACTGAGGCAACGATCGCCGCCAACGCGGCATCCATCGGCAGGGGGATGCCCAGCCCGACCTGGGCGAAGACCAACGCCGATAATTGTCCGGCGATCGCCACCCAGCGAATGAAGATCAATGTGCGGGCGCGGACGGGGCCGCCGACTCCCGCACCGGCCAATATCGGCCGCGTTTCCGACATCTGAACCCTCCTCCGATAGGAGCCCCGGCAGCCGGGCGGCTCGGCGCGCCCATCCCCTAGCCTGCTGTGCGATTTTGGCCCATATAGACGGGATGTCCGGTTCTGTCATCAAAGTGCGTGGCCTGACCAAGCGATTCGGCGCGGTAGCGGCGGTCGATGGCGTCGATTTCGATATCCCCGACGGCTCCACAGTTGCTCTTTTGGGCGGCAACGGCGCCGGCAAGACCACGACCCTGTCCATGCTGCTCGGATTGCTGCTGCCCAGCGCCGGGACAATCGAGGTGCTCGGTGAGGACATGCTGCGCCACCGTCACCGCGTCCTGCCGCTCATGAATTTTTCGTCGCCCTATGTCGACATGCCACACCGATTGACCGTCGAGCAAAATCTGATGGTCTATGGCCGGCTCTACGGGGTCGCCAAGCCGCGGGCGCGGCTGCGGGAAGTGGCGGCCGACCTCGCCATCGATTCGCTGTTGAAGCGGGAGACCGGAGACCTGTCATCGGGCCAGAAGACCCGCGTCGCCATCGCGAAGGCGTTGCTCAATCGTCCTCAACTCCTGCTTCTCGACGAACCCACCGCATCCCTCGACCCCGACACCGCCGATTGGGTCCGCACCTATCTTCAGGATTATCAACGCCGCGCCGGCGCCACGATCCTGCTTGCGTCGCACAACATGGGCGAGGTCGAAAGGATGTGTGGCGGCATCCTGATGATGAAGGAAGGGCGGATTGTCGACCGCGGATCGCCCGCCGAACTGATTTCGCGATACGGCCGGCAAAACATGGAAGAGGTTTTCCTTCATATCGCGCGACAGCCGTCTGCTGCCGCGGTCGCGCAATGACGGCCTTGCCCGTGTTCTCGCCCGCGGCGGCGGCGGCCTTCTCGGCGCAACGGGTTGCTGCTTTGGTGCTCCGCCATCTCTACTTGCTGCGAGGGTCGTGGACGCGAATTTTGGAATTGGCCTATTGGCCAACGATGCAGATGATTCTTTGGGGATTCATCAGCCAGTTTTTTGTCACCAACAGCACGTGGGTGGCGCAGGCCGCCGGCGTGCTGATCGCCGCGGTCCTGTTATGGGATGTGGTTTTCCGGGGCCAACTCGGTGTCTCCATCAGCTTTCTTGAGGAGTTGTGGTCGCGCAATCTCGCGAGCCTGTTCGTTAGCCCGCTACGGCCCTATGAAATGGTTCTGGGATTGCTGGTGATGAGCACGATACGCACCCTGATCGGCGTGGTGCCACCGGCGCTGCTGGCCATTCCCATGTACCACTACTCCGTCTTTTCGATGGGCCTGCCTTTGTTGGCATTTTTCGTCAATCTGCTGATGATGGGCTGGGGCATGGGCCTTCTGATTGCGGGGCTTGTGATGCGCCACGGGCTCGCCGCGGAGAGCCTGGCCTGGGTCGCCGTCTTCGCTTTGGCGCCGCTCAGCGGCATCTACTACCCGATTTCAGTGTTGCCGCCGTGGCTGCAGTACGTCGCCTGGGCATTGCCATCCAGCCATGTTTTCGAGGGCATGCGGGCGGTCATGTTCGAGGGTGTGTTTCGCTACGACTTACTGGCGATGGCGGTGGCGCTCAATCTGTTCTACATCGCCCTCGGCGCCGGGGCGTTTCTCTACGCCTTCCGGCTTGCCCGCATCCGCGGCCTGTTGCTGAAGAGCGGCGAATAGACCCCGGTTCCCTTAAGGAAGCAGCAGCGTGGACCCCGTGGTCTTGCGGGCTTCAAGATCGCGATGGGCGCGGGCGGCATCCTTCAGTGGGTAGGTCTGGTTGGTTTCGATGCGGACCGCGCCACTGCCCACGACGCTGAATAACTCGTTGGCGCTCGCCACCAAATCGGCACGTTGGGCGACATAGGTCATCAATGTCGGGCGGGTCAGGTACAGCGACCCCTTCTGCGACAAAAGGGCCGGTTCGAATGCCGGCGCGGGACCCGAGGCGTTGCCGAAGCTGACCATGAGGCCGAGCGGGCGAAGGCAATCCAGCGAACCCATGAAGGTGTCCTTGCCTACCGCATCATAGACCACGGCCACGCCGGCGCCATCGGTGATGGCGCGCACCCGTTCCACGAAATTCTCCCGGGAATAGACGATCGGGTGGGCGCAACCATGGGCCTTGGCCAGTTCGGCCTTTGCTTCGCTGCCGACCGTTCCGATCACGATGGCGCCGAGATGCCGCGCCCATTGGCAAAGGATGAAGCCAACGCCCCCGGCTGCCGCGTGCACCAGGATGGCATCGCCCTTTTTCACGGGATAGGTTCGCCGCAGCAGATATTGGGCGGTCATGCCCTTGAGCATCATCGAGGCGGCTTGATGGTCGGTGATGCTCGCCGGCAGGCGCACGAGGCGATCGGCCGGGATAAGGCGCTCCTCGCAATACGATCCCATCGGCTGGGCGTAGGCAACGCGGTCGCCCGGGGCGAATCCGGTGACGCCTTCACCGACCCCTTCCACGATTCCGGCGGCCTCCATCCCAATCACGGCCGGCAGCGATGGAAGAGGATAAAGCCCCGTGCGATGGTAGACATCGATGTAGTTGAGCCCGACTGCCATGTGTCGGACATGGACCTGACCCCGCCCTGGCTTCTCCAGCGTGACCGACTCCCATTTCAGAACTTCCGGGCCGCCATGGCTGTGGATGCGGATCGCTTTGGGCATGTGATCGGACCAGTCTCGGTTGGAATATTGGGCGCTCCGCGAGATGGCGCCCAGTTTCGGCGGCGACGATAGCGCGGCGGCCGCGCCCTGTCAGCAGACTAACGCCCAATCAACGCCGCTGTCAGTGCCTTCGGCTCCGCATGGGGCGGCGAGCAGCTCGGTCCACGGCAGATATAGGCGGTTGGCTGTCCGCCGATCTGGTCTTTGCCGGCGGCGGGGTGGCCTTGCGGCAACGACGTGCCCGGCGCCACGACCTGCAACACGCGGTCGGGGAGCGCAGCGTCGTGGACGGCGGCTATCAGGGCTTTTGTTCCTGCGTCCGCTCGATTCCCGATGATGACGATCTGAACCGCGCCATTCAGAAACTCGGCCGCGTTCAGCAATGTCGGATAGGTGAAAGGATTACGCGCGGCTTCTCCGGCGAAGGCGGCGAGCGTGGCCGCGGCCCGCTCGCGATAGGCGTCGTTTCCTGTCAGGTAAAAAAGGCGGGCCAAAACCCCGACGAGTGTCGCGTTGCCGGGAGGCACGGCATTGTCGGTGGCGGATTTCGTTCGGGCGATGACGTCATCGGCGTCGTCGGCGGTAAAAAAATAGCCACTGGAATCACGGTCCCAATAATGCTGGTCGGCCGTTGCCACCAGGGCCTCGGCACGCTGGATGAAAGCGTTGTCTCCGGTGGCCTCGAACAAAGCCAGGGCGGCACGGGAAAGGTCGGCGTAATCATTGAGAATCGCCGGATGATTGACCCGACCGCTGCGGAAGGCGTGACGCAGACGGCCGTCCGGTCCGGTCATCGTGTCGGCGACAAAGGAAAAGGCCGTCCGCGCCGACTGGATCCAGGCGTCTTTACCGAACACGGCGCCGGCATTGGCGAGTGCGGCGATCATCAAGCCGTTCCAATCGGCCAGGACTTTGTCGTCGCGCTCGGGTCGCTCGCGCATTGCACGTTCGGCTAGCAGAACGGTGCGGCACCGCGACAAGCGGGCCTCGCGGCCCGCATCGCCGAGCAACATCCGGCGGCTGCGGTTGAGAATGGTATGCCCCTCCCAATTGCCATCGGAGGTCACGTCGTAGGCATCTTTGAAAAAGGCCGCATCGTCGCCCAGCAGGCGGTCGATGTCGGCCTCCGTCCAGACGTAGAACTTGCCCTCCTCACCCTCGCTGTCGGCGTCGAGGGAGGCGGCGAAGGCATCACCCTCGGCGATCATTTCACGCAGGAGCCAATTCACCGTTTCTTCGATGCGCGCGCTATAGAGTGGGTTCCTGGTTTCCTGCCAAACCAGCGTCAGCAGGTCGATAAGCTGGGCGTTGTCATAAAGCATCTTCTCGAAATGCGGCACCAGCCAGCGGTCGTCGGTGGCATATCGAGCGAAGCCGCCACCCAGATGGTCGTAGATGCCGCCCTGGCTCATGCGGTCGAGAGTCAGCGTCACGGCCGATTTGTATTGAACGTCGCCGGTTCGCCGATACGCGCGCCACAAGAGCTGGAACAGGGAGGGCTGGGGAAATTTGGGTGCGCCGCCCATCCCGCCATGGGTGAAATCGATTGCCTGAAGCAGCCGGCGCGCGGCTTCGTCCATGGTCGCCGTCGTGACCTCGCCACCGGCCCGCGGCCGCGACATTTCTGCCAACGCGGAGGCAAGCGCATCCACATTCTTCGCGATCGCTTCGCGCCGCGTCCGATAGGCTTCCGACAGGCTGGTGAGCACGTCGCGGAAGGCCGGTCGGCCGTATCGGGGCTCCTTGGGAAAATAGGTGCCGCCACAGAACGGCTCACCCCACGGCGTCAGGAACATCGTGAGGGGCCAGCCGCCCTGCTCTCCGAGAAGTGCCAAGGCCGATTGGTAGATGGCGTCGAGATCGGGACGTTCCTCCCGATCCACCTTGATGTTGACGAAGAGCCGGTTCATGACCGAAGCCGTCTCCTCATCCTCGAAGCTTTCATGCGCCATGACGTGGCACCAATGGCACGCGGCGTAGCCGATCGAGAGCAGAATCGGCCGGTCTTGGCTTTGCGCCAGCTTGAGTGTCTCCGTCGACCAGGCCCGCCAATGAACGGGATTGTCACGATGCTGCAAGAGATAGGGGCTGGTCTCAAGGCCGAGAAGGTTGCCCTGGGATTGCGCGTTGGTCATCGATACCCGTCTTGAATCGCTTGGCGTCGCTAAGTTGCACCCGCCGGACCCATATCATAGTTTTGGGAAGGCGAGGTTGTCGGGGGGCGGGGATATGGGGCAGGAAATTCGCTGCTTTGGCCGTATGGGACGCGAGGCCGGGGAGGGCCGCGCCTATTTGGGATCGGACCGCGTCACTTTTCGCGGCGCTTTCCGGCTCGATCTTCCGTTCACGGAGATTCGCGCGATCGAGGCCAAAGCGGGCGCCCTAGCTTTGTCCTTCGCCGGCGGCAAGGCCGTCTTCGACCTTGGCGAGACGGCGGCGAAATGGGCAGAGAAGATCCGCAACCCCACGAGTTTGCTGGATAAGTTGGGCGTGACGCCGCAGTCTCGGCTGTGTGTCATTGGCGTCGATGACGAGGGCTTTCTCGCCGACCTGACGCGGAGGGTGGGGGCGTTTCGCCTGGGCCGGCCGAGCGGGAAGGAGGACATCATCTTTCTCGCCGCCGATACGGAAGCCGAACTCAGCCGGCTCGATGCGCTGAAGGGCCGTCTGTCCGCCGATGGTGCCCTTTGGGTCGTCTCGAAAAAGGGAAAGTCCGCGACGATCAAGGATGTGCGGGTCATGGCGTGCGCGAAGGCGGCGGGATTTGTCGACACCAAGGTGGCGAGCTTCCCGGCGACCCACACCGCGCTCAAACTGGTTATCCCCAGGGCCGCGCGGCCGCGGCCCTAGCCCGATCTATTCACGAGGGTCACTGATTTTGCCGGGCGACGTGACGAGTGTGACGCCGGGACGTGAGGGATCGTGGCGCCGGCGGCGCTGGAGAGAGGTCTGAGTTTTCGTGGGTTTGGGGTTGACGGGGTATATCGCCCCGCCG
>SHVT01000024.1 GCA_009694125.1 Rhodospirillaceae bacterium
TATTGACCGACGAGGTCGTTGGCGAAGTCACAATCGAGGAGGACTCGTCATGGTAAGCTTGGAAGGCCGATCCCGCTGGTTTAGTCTGGTTCTCATGCTTTCTATTGCGGGGAACCTTTTCCTGGGCGGGATCGTTGCGGCCCGCTGGATCAATCGACCGGACCTCAGCATGGGGCCGCCTCAAGGGCCCCAGGTCGCCTTGCGCGGCGTTCCGCGTGAATACCGTAAGGCGATCGAAGATGTCTTCGCCGCCAAACGCCCCGAAATGGCATCCGCCTTGGAGGCAACGAGGCAGGCTCGCAACATGATTCGCGAAGCCCTTGGTGCCGAGCCGTTCAATGCCGCGGTTCTGCAAACGGCCTACGCCACGCTGAGGGAACGCAGCATGACCGTTCAGCAGAAATACAATGACGCCACTGTCGAAGCCGCCGCCAAATTGCCGGCGGAAGTACGTAAGGCAATGGCGGCAGCAAGACCTGGCAACCGCCCCCCGGGAGAAGGCAGATGACCACCGTCACCGCGGCTCATGCCGCCATTCGCTTCGGGTTAGGGGCATCGCCTGGGCAAATCGACTCAATCGCCGGCGATCCCCGCGGTTGGCTGCTTTCGCAGTTGAACAGAAACACGCCAACACCGCCGGAATTGCTCGGCATGACGGCCGGGGCGGAGCGCACCCGCCAATACCTGCAGATCAAGGACAAATCCGCCGCCGCCGTAAAGCGGCTGATCCGCGAGGATTATCGCAAGGCCTATCTCGGCGAAACCGGGGCGCGGACATCGGTTCATCTAAGCGCCGGCGCGCCCTTTCGCGAAAGGCTGGTTGCTTTCTGGAGCAACCATTTCACGGTGTCGGTGCAGCGGCCCGTCATTCTCGGACTCGTCGGCCCTTTCGAGCGCGAGGCCATTCGGCCCCATGTCGTCGGTCGCTTCCGCGACATGCTCGGCGCCGTTGTCCACCACCCCGCCATGCTTCTCTATCTCGACAACGCCGAATCCATTGGCCCCAATTCACGCCTTGGACAGCGCCGAAATCGTGGGCTCAACGAGAACCTCGCCCGTGAGATTCTCGAGCTTCACACGCTGGGCGTCGATGGCGGGTACACTCAAACCGATGTTCGCGAATTCGCCCGCATCTTGACGGGCTGGTCGATTGCGCGCCTGAAAGACACCAATCCCGGCGGGTTCATGTTCCATGCCACGGTGCATGAGCCGGGATCTAAGACACTTCTTGGCCGCAAATACAGCGAAGCCGGCGTCAGCGAGGGCGAGGCCGCGCTCGATGCACTCAGTCGCCACCCCTCCACCGCCCGCTACATCGCGACGAAATTCGCACGGCATTTCATCGCTGACGCGCCACCGGCCTCCGCGATCGACCGTTTGGCGCGAATTTTCCAGGAAACCGATGGCGACCTTGGCGTGCTTGCGCGGGCTATTGTCGATGAGCCAGAAGCCTGGAAGACGCCGCTCGCCAAGGTTAAGTCATCGTACGAATTCGTCCTGTCCGCCCTGCGTGCGATCGGTTTTTCGGGTGAGACCGGCCCGGTGCTCGCTAGCCTGCGTGAATTCGGGCAGGTGCCCTTCTCCGCACCCTCCCCGGCCGGCTGGCCCGACACGGCGGCGGATTGGGTGGGACCGGAATCGACGTTGCAACGGGTGGGTTGGAGCGTGGCCCTTGCCGATCGTATCGGCGAACGCGTACGGCCGTTGACAATGCTCGACAGCACCCTGGGCCCATTGGCCGGGGCCGACACGCGCGCCGCCATCGACACGGCGCCGAGCGTGACCGACGCCGTGGCCATGCTGTTCGCCAGCCCCGAATTTCAGCGGAGGTAGCCATGACAACACGCCGCAAATTCCTTCAAGGCGCGGCCGCGATGGTTGCCGCATCGCCGCTGCGTGTCGCGCTTGCCGCGGCGCCGACGGACAAACGGTTCGTGGTCGTCATTCTCCGCGGTGGGCTGGACGGCCTTGCCGCGGTCCCACCCTATGCTGACCGGGATTACCGTGGCTTGCGCGGCTCCCTCGCAATCGCCGTACCCGGCAAGGCCGATGGCGCGATCGACCTCGATGGACGTTTTGGGCTTCATCCGGCGTTGGCGCCGCTCCACTCCTTCTATTCACGTCGCGAACTCCTGTTCATTCATGCCGTCGCCTCGCCCTATCGGTCGCGATCGCATTTTGACGGACAGGACCTCCTGGAAAATGGCACGGACACGCCCCACGGCACCGGAGACGGCTGGCTCAATCGTGCGCTGGCCTTGTTGGGCACGGATTCAGACCGGCGCCTTGGCCTGTCGGTTGGCATGAGCGTGCCCCTGCTCTTGCGTGGCAAGATCCCGGTTGCCGCCTGGGCCCCCACCCAGTTGCCGGAGCCCGGAGAAGAGTTCCTGCGCCGCGTTGCCGCGCTCTATCGGCGCGACGCCGTGCTTGGTCCGGCCCTGGCCGAAGGCATGAAAGCCCACAACATGAACGAAGCCGTACTCGACTCGGAACCCAGCATGGGTGGCCGGCGCGCCCGCAATGGCAATGATCCCCAGGCATTTGCGACAGCTGCCAAATCGGTTGCCAAATTGTTGGCAGCAAAGGCCGGGCCGCGCATCGCCGTGTTGGAGTTGGGGGGATGGGACACCCATTCAGGGCAGGGCTCGACCAGCGGACGGCTGGCCGCCCCACTGGCGCAACTCGCCGAGGGCCTGACGGAGTTCGCGGCCGCGAGCGGACCGGCTTGGAACGATACCGCGATCATCGTGGCCACCGAATTCGGACGCACGGTTGCGGCCAATGGCACCGGCGGCACCGACCATGGGACCGGCGGGGTGGCCTTTCTGCTGGGCGGCGCCGTCGCCGGAGGCCGCGTGGCCGGAACCTGGCCCGGCCTTTCGGCCAACGCACTCTTCGAGGGCCGCGATCTTGCGCCGACGACTGATTTACGCTCGGTCTTCAAGGGGCTACTCGGCAGCCATCTCGGGCTCCCCACGGATGCCTTGGAACGAGTGGTCTTCCCCAATAGCCGTGAGGCGCCGCCGCTTTCAGGTTTGCTGCGCGCCTGAATGCGCTTGACACGGCGTTAGTTTCCGAAGGATGACACCGGCCGACCGCCGATCATGCCGGCGGCATCGGCATCCTGAAGGAGCGCAGGTTTTCCTTTGTCGCGCAGCGTTCTCGTCACCGGCGGCGCCGGTTACATCGGCAGCCACGCCTGCAAGGCGCTTGCTCGCGCCGGCTATTTACCCGTAACCGTCGACAATCTGGTCTATGGCCATCCCTGGGCGGTCAAATGGGGACCCCTGATCGAAGCCGATATCGGTGATGGCGACCGCATTCGGCGGATCGTCGCCGAATACAAGATCGAAGCTGCCATCCACTTCGCCGCCTTTGCGTATGTCGGCGAGTCCGTGCGCGACCCACGGAAATATTTTCGCAACAACGTCACCAGCGGGCTTGCGCTGATCGAGGCGTTGACCGACGCCGGCTGCCGTAACATCGTCTTTTCCTCGACCTGCGCCACCTACGGAATACCGAATGCCGTGCCGATCGGCGAAGACCACGCGCAACTGCCCATCAATCCCTATGGCGAGACCAAATTGTTCATCGAGCGCGCCCTGCGTTGGTGGGGCGAAGCCTATGGGATGCGCTGGGCGGTGTTGCGGTATTTCAACGCCGCCGGCGCCGACCCGGACGGCGACATCGGCGAGCAGCACGATCCCGAGACTCACCTCATACCGCTCGCGATCGAGGCCGCGCGGAACCAAGGCAAACCGCTGGAAATATTCGGCGATGACTACGACACGCCCGACGGGACCGCGATCCGTGACTACATTCACGTCATGGACTTAGCCGAGGCGCATGTCCTGGCCCTCCGCCACCTCCTATCCGGCGGACCGAATCTGGCCCTGAACCTCGGCACCGGTAACGGAAACTCGGTTCTGCAGGTTGTCGGCGCTGTTGAGAAGGTTGTTGGTCATCGGGTTGCGGCGCGCTTCGCCCCGCGCCGGCCTGGCGATCCTCCCGCCCTCATCGCCGATCCTAGGCGTGCGAAAAATGCCCTTAATTGGCAACCGGATATGAGCGACATCGATACTATTGTACGAACTGCGTGGAAATGGCATACGAAGGCCGCGCGATAAACCAACGCGGGAGCGGAATAAAACCGAGTTAGTGCCGTTGTCCAGGAAGCGTGGTTTTCGGCTCGATACAATGTCGTTGTCTTTGCGCCGCGCTTGCGCCGGGAAATGGTGTCGGGCAACATGCGGGCGAGTTTGGAGAAGACGGACGCGGCAAAAAGCGTCCCATCGACAAAAAGCGGCTTAACAAAACGCGTTTTAATAAGCGTCTTTAGAGGGGGAGATAAATCGGCCTACCTTCGAGGGGTGGGTAGGCCGCAGATTTCGGGATGGTCTGGCGGACGCGGCTATCATGCCGGCGCTCGCGGCCGTTCATCCCATTTCAGCCACCCAATCAACGCAGCAACGCAAATCCGCGTCTTTCTGGCTGCGAACAGGAGCCGACTAGGTTTTCGCGCATGCCATCGAATCTAGCCCCGGTCGAAAAAGCCCCGTCCGCGTCGTTCGCGGCCGGACAGCCGAGAATCCGCGTCGAAGGGAAATTCCTATTCGCCGGAGCGGAGAAATTTTTCCTGCGCGGCGTGACCTACGGGCCGTTCGCGCCAGCCGCTCACGGCTCTCAGTTTCCAGCGCCCCCGATGGTCGATCGCGACTTCGCGCTGATGGTCGAACTCGGGGCCAACACCTTGCGGGTGTTCACGGTGCCGCCGCGTTGGCTGCTCGATCGCGCTGCCGCCTTCGGCCTTCGCGTTCTGGTCGGCTTGCCCTGGACCCAACACGTCGCCTTCCTCGATTCCGATGAAGTCCAGGACCAGATCCGCCGCGCGATTGTCGGCGGGGTCGCCGGCTGCAAGGGCCATCCTGCGGTCTTGGCTTATTTGATCGGCAATGAGATCTCGCCCGACATCATCCGCTGGCATGGCGCCGACAAGGTTCGCCGCTTCCTGGGTGAGATAGCGGAGCTGGCCCGCGCGACCGATCCCGGCGCCCTGATCAGCTATGCCAATTTCCCGTCCACCGAATATTTGCCGGTGGATTTCGCCGATTTCCTTGCGTTCAACGTCTACCTGCATCGCGAGGCCGATTACCGGCGTTATCTCGCCCGGCTGCACAATTTGGCGGTCGATCGCCCCGTGGTTCTAACCGAATTCGGCATCGACTCCCTGCGCGAAGGTGTCGATATTCAGGCCAAGACGTTGGCGTGGCAGATTAAGGCCGCGTTTGAATCGGGCGTTGCCGGATGTTTCGTTTTCTCCTGGACGGATGAATGGTTCACCGGGGGATTTGCTATTCCCGACTGGGCGTTCGGCCTGGTCGATGCCGAGCGCCGGCCGAAACCGGCATTCGCCGCGGTCCAGGCTCAATATCGCGCGCCCTTGCCGCCCGCGCTTCCGGCCTATCCGAAGGTTTCGGTCATCGTCTGTGCCTACAACGCCGACCGAACCATGGCCGCCTGCCTTGAGTCGATGGAGCGACTGAACTACCCGAATTACGAAATCGTCATCGTTAATGACGGCTCCACGGACCGCACGCGCGAGATCAGCGAACGCCACCCCTCCTTCCGCCTCATCAATCAAGAAAACAAAGGTTTGAGCGTCGCGCGCAATGTCGGTTTTGCCGCGTCGAGCGGCGACATCATCGCTTATACCGATTCCGACTGCGTTGCCGATCCGGACTGGCTGACCTATCTCGTCGCCAAATTCCAGACCTCCGATTGCGGCGCCGTCGGCGGGCCGAATTTCCCGCCGCCGGAAGATGCGCTGATTCCGTCGGTCGTCGCTGTCTCGCCGGGCGGCCCCACCCATGTCCTTCTCGACGACCAGACCGCCGAGCATATCGCCGGCTGCAACATGGCCTTCCGCCGCGAGGTGCTCGATCGGCTCGGTGGCTTCGATCCGATTTTCCGCGCCGCCGGCGACGATGTCGATATTTGCTGGCGCGTCCAGAATGCCGGCTATGTCATCGGCTTCAGCCCCGCCGCCGTGGTCTGGCACTTCCGTCGCAATACCTTGAGCGGCTATATCGGACAGCAGCGCGGTTACGGCAAAGCCGAAGCCATGGTCTACAAAAAACACCCGCAGCGCTTCAACGCCTTCGGCCAGGCAAGCTGGGCGGGTCGCATTTACGGCGACATGTTCTCGGCGATAACGCCGGGCAAGCCAGCCATATACGGTGGAATCTTCGGTTCGGCGCCGTTTCAGTCGCTTTATGAACGGCCGACGCCGCTGCTTTGGTTCCTGCCGTTGACGCTTGAATGGAACATCGCCGCCGCCCTGTTGTTTGCCTTCGCCCTGATCGATGGCGGTTATGCCTGGTTCGGCACGTTGCCCTTGATGATGTCCTGGGGCCGCTGCCTGCACGGCGCCTGGCGCGCGCCGCTCGACCCCCGGTTCCGCGACGTCCGCGCGCGGTTGCTGGTCGCGCTGCTCATTTATTTGGGCCCGCTGCTCCGCGGTTGGGAACGGACGCGCTGGCGCATTCGCGGCTTCAACGGTGTCGAGGCCCTCCCCTTGGAATCGACGCGGCAGCCCGCGCGCTTTTCCTTGCGCGGCATGGCGATGAACCTCTCCTACTGGACCGACAGCGGCCGCGAAAAGGACGCCCTTCTTAAGGGCATCATTGAATTCCTGATCCGGCGTAAATATTTCGTCGTCATCGACGAAGGCTGGAGCGACTACGACCTCAAGATCGCCCGCGGCGTGTGGGCCCGGGCGTTCATCCGGGTCGGCGTCGAAAACCATGGCAGCGGCAAGCGGCTGTTCCGGGTACGGTGCGCGCTGCGGCCATCGCGGATAGGCAAGGCGGTGCTGGGCGGTTGCGCGATCCTCGCGGCTCTTGGCGCGGCGACATCAACACCCATGGCCGCCGCGGCGGCGGTTGCGGCGGCGGCGGTATGCCTGGGCGTCGTGGTCTATCAGAACCAACAACTTGGCGGCATCCTTCATCAGGTCTCCGAAATCGTTGCCCACCGCCTCAGCCTTGTCCGCGTCGGCGCGGACGCCCCCCGCGCGATGGCCAGCCAAAAGGCCGTGGCGCCGGCGGAATAGGTGCGCCGTCTAGCCGCCAGGAAAAAGGTTGGCTTCGCATGACCACCGGCCTCGGCTCGATCTCCCAGAGCATCGACAGGGTCTTCCCCTATCTGAAACCCTACCGGCTGCCGCTGATTTGGGCGTTCAGCCAGGTCTTCGTGGTCAGCGGACTGGAATTGCTGCGCCCCTGGCCGGTTAAGGTGATCGTCGATCACGTCGTCGGCGGCACCCCGATGCCGTGGTCGGGCGCCACCGGCTGGATGACCGAGACATTGCTGCTGCTGGCGGTCATTTCCGTCGTGCTCATCCAGGCGGCGGCGGGCGGCATGAGTGTTCTCAACAACTTCACGTCGGTGGAGATCGGGCAGCGCCTGGTCCGCGACCTCCGGCGCGATCTGTTCGCGCATCTTCAGCGGCAGTCGCTTCTGTTTCACACGCGCCATCAGGTTGGCGATCTTCAATATCGAGTTGCCGCCGACACTTTCGCCATTCAAAGCATGATCATGAACGGCCTGATGCCGGCCGTGCAGTCGCTGGTCATGCTGATCGGCATCTTCATCATCATGATCCAGCTCGACACCAACCTGACGCTGATCGCGCTGATCGTCTGCCCGCCTTTGTATCTCGCCATTTCGGCCTTCAACAAACACATCGGCTCCGCCGCCGAACGGGCGCGCGACAAGGAGAGCGCAGTCTATGTTTTGTTGCAGCGCGTCATGCCGGCCATTCGTGTGGTTCAGGCATTCACCAAGGAAGACGAAGAACACGCCCGTTTCATGGCCGCAAGTCACCAGCAGCTCAATGCCTCCCTACGGCTTTATACCTGGCAGACGGCCTATTCCGCGGTCATTCAGCTGCTTGTCGCGGGCGGCACCGCCGCCGTGTTGTGGTTTGGCGCCCGCGCCGTGATGTCGGGCGGGCTGACGATTGGAGAAATGCTGGTCTTCGTCAGCTACCTTGCCGTGCTTTACGGCCCGATCACTGGCATCAGCGAGACCTGGTCGCTGCTTCAGGCGGCGCGCGTTGGCGTGATGCGGGTATTCGACATCCTCGACCAGAACGTCGACCCCAAGGACGGCACACGCACCCTGAAACGCGAAGAGATGCGCGGCGACATTGCTTGGAAAGGTGTTCACTTCGACTATTCCAAGGATTCGCCCGTGCTGCGCGGGATCGACCTTGAAGTGCGCGCCGGCGAGAAAATCGCGATCGTCGGTCCGACCGGCGCGGGGAAATCGACGCTACTCAGCCTCCTGCCCCGCTTCTACGACCCCAGCGCCGGCAGCATCGAGATCGACGGCGTCGATGTCCGCGAGTACCGCCTGCAAGACCTACGTCGGCAGATCGCGATGGTTCTGCAGCCGGCCCTCGTTTTCCCGGTGACGATCCGAGAAAACATCGCTTATGGCCGCGACCGCGCCGAGATGGGTGAAATCGAGCGCGCCGCACGGCTCGCCCGCATCCACGAAACCATCGTAAAACTACCCCAGGGCTATGAGACGGTCATCGGTGAGGCGGGCGCCACGCTCTCGGAGGGTGAGAGACAGCGCCTGACCATCGCGCGCGCGATCCTGCGCGACGCCCGCATCCTAATCCTGGACGAGCCCACCTCGTCGGTGGACGCCGAGACCGAGGCCCTGATCATGGAGGGGTTGCACCAGCTCACCGACGGCCGCACAACCTTCATCATCGCCCATCGGCTATCGACCGTGCGTCGTTGCGACCGCATCGTCGTGCTACGCGATGGCCGCATCGCCGAACAAGGGGCGTTCGAGGAACTCTTGAAGCGAGAGGGCCCGTTCGCCGCGCTTTATGCGACCCAGTTCGCGGAGCAGAAACCGCTGAAGCTGGTGTCCTCTCGGGACTAGCCATCGGCAGCCGCCACTCCCTGGGCCACCGGCAAAAGAGCAGCCCCGCTGTGGGTCAGCGGGGCTGGGAGGTAAGATGATCAGCTTCGACGCCGATAGTTCACCAAGAAGGAGGAATGGCGCTGCATTGATCGTCGAAGCAACGACGTAACTATACCAGGACCGCGTAAATGCAAAGGTGATCGCGCGGCTAGGGCTTGTCGAACTCGCGACATTTCGTTCGATACGGGGCCAAAACACCAAGGTTTATGCCTTTTTCCGCCATCAATCGGCGACTATGCGACAAAAAGACGCAACGCGCCGTCACAAAGACAGGGGCTTGCGCCGGCTCATCGTCCAAGCCGCGACGACCAGGCAAAGGCTGACCGCCACGAGCATCATCGTGGCCAACGCATTGATCTGGGGGCTTAGGCCGAGGCGCACACTCGAAAATATCAGCATCGGCAGTGTCGTCGCGCCCGGACCGGTGACAAAACTGGCGATGACGAGATCGTCAAACGACAAGGTGAAGCTCAAGAGCCAGCCCGCGACTATGGCCGGCGCCGTCAACGGCAGGGTGATGCTGCGCAGCACTGCGAGCGGTCGCGCCCCGAGATCGAGCGCCGCCTCCTCGAGGTTGCGGTCGAACCCGGCCAGTCTGGCCTGAACAACAATCGCCACATACGGCATCGTGAAGCTGACATGGGCGATGACTATCGTCGCCATTCCCCGCTCGCGCGGCCAGCCGATCGACTCCTCCAGCCCGACGAAGAGCAGCAGGAGCGACAAGCCGGTGATGACCTCGGGCATGACCAGGGGTGCGGCGAGCAATCCCGCAAACACCGCGCGCCCGGAAAAGCGACCGAAGCGGGCCAGAGCGAACCCCGCGGGCGTCCCCAGCAACACCGCCACCGTCGCCGACATTGCGGCGATGGACAGGCTCAACCACGCCGCGTCCGCGATGCGCTCATTGGCCAGAACCTCGCCGTACCAACGCGTCGAGAACCCGCCCCAAACCGTCACCAGGCGCGATTCGTTAAAGGAATAAATCACCAGCAGGGCGATCGGCGCATAGAGAAAGGCGTAGCCCAGCCCTAGGAGGATCCGTGGAAAACCGGCGCGCGCCGCAGTCATGGCCGGTCCGCCTCCACGCCCATGTGCTGAAAGGCCAGAATTGGCAGCAGCAAGACCGAAAGCATCGCGATCGTCAGCGCCGCGGCCGCGGGCCAGTCTCGATTGATGAAGAACTCCGTCCAAAGAACACGGCCCACCATCAGCGTATCCGGACCGCCCAGCAAGTCGGGGATGACGAATTCGCCGGCTGCCGGAATGAAAACGAGCAAGGATCCGGCCGCCATCCCCTGCCAACACAACGGCATCGTCACCGTGAAGAAGGTTCGCGACGGCCGACAACCGAGATCGGCGGCCGCCTCCACGAGCGTCCAGTCCATCTTTTCCAGGGCCGCGTAAATCGGCAAAACCATAAAGGGGAGATAGCTGTAGACGATGCCGAGATGGACCGCGAAATCATTGTTCATGAGCGGCAGCGGCTCATCGACGATCCCCAACCAAACCAGAGCATTGTTGAGGATTCCCGTGGGTTTGAGCAATGCCATCCAGGCGTAGACGCGAATCAGGAACGACGTCCAGAAAGGCAGCATGACCAGCATCACAAGGAGGTTTCGTCGTTGCGGACTCGACCGCGCAATCGCATAGGCCATTGGCAGGCCGATCAGGAGACAGACAAACGTCGAAACCGCGGCAACGCGCAGAGAGCCAAGGAAAGCATCGAAATAAAGGCCATCCGAGAGCAAAAGGAGATAGGCCGAGATGGACGGTTGAAAGGCGATACCGCCATCGGCGCCCATCTCGAACAGCGGGGCATAGGGCGGCCGCTCCGCGGTCGCCTCCGAGAAGCTGATCTTCAGGACAATCGCGAGCGGCGCGAGAGAGAAGGCCAACATCCAAGCAAAGGGCGCGGCGATCGCCAAGGTCCGATGACGGCCGCTCATTCGGTCAACACGACGCCGGCGCCCGGTGGCCAGGTTAGTTCGACAGGTTCGCCCTGCCGCGGGATTGCGACAGCCGCGGGGGCAGTGAACAATACCGACTTGCCGCTTGGCAGTTCGATCCGACAGCTATGGCTTTCCCCGCGAAACACGGCGGCGCGCAGGATGCCCCGCATTCGACCGACCGGCGCCGCGCCGATGGTTTGCGTCATTCGCTCGGGGCGTACCGCGACCCAGGCGCGGCCGGTTCGAGCCGTGCCCAGATCGTCCCGCACGCGCAACTCGGTGTCGAGATCGACGAGGCGTAACACCGCCGAGCCGGAGTCATGCCCTAGAATTTCGCATTCGAACAGATTGACGGGGCCGAGAAAGTCGGCGACGTAACGCGAACGGGGCCGATCGTATAACTCTGCCGGCGTCCCGATTTGCGCCAGCTTTCCGCCCTTGAGGATAGCAATGCGCGAGGCCATGCCCATGGCCTCCTCCGCGTCATGGGTGACAACGATGAACGTGATGCCGAGCCGGGCCTGGATGGAGACCAGCTCCTCACGGGTTTCTTCGCGCAGCTTGCGGTCGAGCGCGGCCAGCGGCTCATCCAGGAGCAGAACCTTTGGAAGTTTCGCCAGCGCGCGGGCCAGCGCCGTGCGTTGGCGCTGTCCTCCGGAAAGTTCGTGGGGCCGGCGGCGCGCGAATGACGTCATCTGAACCAGCGTCAGCATTTCCTCCACCCGCCGTGCGATGTCCGCCCGGGTTAGCTTTTCCTGGCGCAGACCGAACGCGATGTTGCCCTCCACGCTCAAATGCGGAAACAGTGCGTAGGACTGAAACATCAGGTTGACCGGACGCAGATAGGGCGGCATGGCGGTCACATCGGCGCCATCGATCGAGATGGTTCCGCGATCCGGCCGCTCGAATCCCGCCAATAGGCGCAGAAGCGTCGTCTTGCCCGAACCCGAGGCACCCAGGAGGCAAAACAATTCACCGCGGGGGATTTCGAGCGATACACCCGCGACCGCGGGCACGCCGGAAAAGGATTTGGCGATATCCTCGATGCGAATGAAAGACCGCGCGTCCGAAACGGCGGTCTCGGCCGCCGCGCGGCTCATTGCCCTTCGGCCTTCTAGCGGCCGGTCGTGATCCGCGTCCAGGTGCGCGAGCGCAGACGTTCGTAATCCCGGCCGCCGGCCGAAACCGTGTAGAAGCTCTTGCGCGTTTCTGGGTCGGGATAAATCGCGCGATTGTTCCTGATTTCGGGGTCGAGCAGCGGCAGGGAGGCGAGATTGCCATTGGCGTAGCCGATGAAATTCGAATTCGCCGCCGTCACCTCGGGACGCAACACGAAATTGATGAAGGCATGGGCGTTTTCCGGATGCGGCGCGTCCACGGGGATCACCCAGGCATCGATCCACACGAGCGCGCCCTCCTTTGGGATCGAATAGGCGACTTGAACGCCGTTCTTGGCTTCGGCGGCACGTTTGGCGGCCTGAATGATGTCTCCCGACCAGCCGAAGGCAAGGCACGCATCGCCACTGGCGAGGTCGTTGATATACTCCGACGAATGAAAGCGGCGGATGTTCGGGCGCAGTTTCATCATGAGCGCCAAAGCGGAATCGAGGTCCTTGGGTGTATGGCTGTCCGGCTTGCTTCCGGTGTAGAGCAGCGCCGCCGGCAACACATCGGTCGCCGAGTCGAGCAGAACGATACCGCACGACTTGAAACGCGCCACGATCGCCGGATCGAAAATCATGCGCAAGGAATCGACCGGCGCGTCGAGCATGATCTGCTTGATTCTGATGGCGTTGTATCCGATCCCCGCCGTTCCCCACATCCAGGGCACCGCGTATTGGTTGCCGGGATCGTAAACGGCAAGTTGGCGCATCAGCTCGGGATCGAGATTCTTCAAATTCGGGATACGCGCCTTGTCCAGTTTGCGGTGCAGTTTGGCCGGAATCTGCTGGGCCAAGAACGGCGAAGCGGTCGGCGCGACGAGATCGTAGCCGCTCTTTCCGGCCCGCAGCTTGGCGTCGAGCGTCTCGTTGCTGTCATAGACGTCGTAATTGACCTTGATGCCGGTCTCTGCCTCGAAAGCCTTGAGGGTGCCTTCGGCGATGTAGTCGGACCAGTTGTAGATGTTGAGGACCTTGTCCTCCGCCGCCGACGCGGCGGTCCCGGCGAAAATAATGCCGAAAACCAGCCCTATCCACCTTTGCATGATCCGTCCCCTCCCCTGCAATGCACCTGGGATTCAGCCCGCGGCGGCCCGACCTGTCAATGCTTCAGCCGGCAAGGTCGCGCCGCAAGGCCGCGATCGCGCCGTCCCAGCTCCCATCCGCCTTTTGCCGGTACACATGGAAATCGCGGAACCATGGCGTGCGCTCGCCTTCGACGAGCCAGCGAAACTCGGGCGGGTGCGGCACCAAGACGTGGCAGGTTGCCGATACACCGGCGCGAAGGTGGACGTTGGTATTGCTGACGGTCACATAGGTATCGATTAGCGCCAGTAGCGCCAATACATCCTCGAGGTCTTCATTGGCATCGGTAAAATCGCCCACCCCTCGGCCGAGGCGGCCCTCCATCTCCGCGACCTCCCCGGGACGCGGCTGCCGCTGCAGGGCAATCACCGACCCCGCGACGTTTTCCAACACTTCGGCCATTCGATCGAGGGGCGCCTGTTTGAATAGTTTTCCTGGGCCTTTGACGCCCCCGCGCCAGGTCACCGCGACATGAGGCCTCGGGCCGAATGAGTCAAGCCGCCGGCGCCAATGATCCCGGCGCTCGGGTAATGGCCGCAGCTTGAGCGGCGGCGGTTCGGTCACCCTGTTGGCGCCGCCGAGGAGATAGGGCAGATCGCCCTGAAAAACCCTTTCTCCATCCGCGGTCCCTAAGCCGTCGGACACGATTTGGTCGAATCCATCCACGCGGCGCAGGATGGGGGCGATTTTCGGCGACGCCTCGACGACGATCTCCGCGCCGCGCGCCTTGAGCAGCGGAGCAAAGCGTAGAAAAAAAAGCTCGTCGCCCAGCCCCTGTTCTTTCATCAGGACGAATCTGCGACCGCCCAAATCGGCCGGCAGCGGCGCGAGAGGAACCGGCACGATGTCGCGGCGCACCAGCGGGCGCGATCGGTAGTCGCTCCAGCCCAAATCCAATTCGCCGCGCGCCAATTCCACGAGCGCCCGGTTCATCGCCGCTTGCGGGAAATCAGGCTTAAAGACGATGGCCAAGCCATAACGGGCAACCGCCTCGTCCAAACGACCCAGCCGCCGCATGGCAAAACCGAGATTGTTGTGCGCATCGGCATATTCCGGATCGATGGCCACCGCCCGCAGATAAAGCGCGACCGCGTCATCGATTCGGTCCCGTTCCTGGGAAGCCATGCCGAGGTAATTGAGCGCCGAGGGATAGTCCGGTTTCAACGACAGCGCGGCGCGAAGCGAGATCTCCGCCTCACCCGGGCGTTCCATCTCGAGCAGCAAAGCGCCGAGGCTATGGTGCACTTCGGCGTAGTCGGGCTTGATCTCGATCGCCCGGCGAAAGGCGGCCTCGGCTTCGTTTTGTCGGCCCAGGGCCTTCAAGGCATTACCAAGATTGCTCCAGCTCGCGGCATGGTCGCCACGCAGCCTGAGGGCCTCCCGATAGGCGGCGACCGCTTCTTCGAGCCGGCCCATAGCCTTGAGCGCGACGCCGAGATTGTTGTACGCGTCGACATGTCCGGGCGCGCGCGCAATCAGGCCCCGATAGGCCGCCGCCGCGGCCGCGACCTTGCCCTGCTCCTGGAGAGAAATTGCGAGCAGGTAGGCCGACTCGAAGTCGTTGGGATCGAGGGCGAGAAGCCTGCGGTAGGCGGCCTCCGCCTCGGGCCATCTCCGCGCCAAACGATGACGATGGGCGTTGTGCTGCGCCTGACTCATTGAACGCCGGGGTGGCTCCGGCGTTGTCATCGGGCGAAACTCTCGATCGTGAATTCGCGGCCCCGGAGGCAGGTCACGGTCGTGGGGTGGGCCTAGCGGATTTTCGAATGCTTAAAGATGACCTTCTCGCGAAAAGTCCCGGATTCTTCGTCATAGGTCTCGGCCGCGACATGGACAGAGTCGAACTCCCTGCTCCCCACGAGTTCACGGGCCTGGGTAATCGCTTCTCCCTGGTTCGAGGTACGCACCTCGATCATCCAACGGTCGTCCTTCAGCGTCCGGACCTCAAAACTCACGGGCTTCGTCACCGGTCCTCCAAACCGTTGCCCGGCCACCTCGATTTCGACGAGGCTTTGCAGGTCGCCCCCTGCCTGCCCGGCCGAGAAAACATGTGGCGCAAGTATACATTTTTATGGTTAGGGCCATTGCTTTTCGATGTTTTTGGGGCTTTGGTGGGCGCTTTTGTTTGACAGCGGGCTTGGACTTCCTATGATGCGACGCCATTTGTTCTGATGTACGGCTTGGCTTTCCGATTTCGGCGGGCCGCCAGAAACATAGGTTTCATGAATTTTTCCGATCTGGGCCTTAGTCCCGACCTTCTGCGCGCCGTTGGCGACGTAGGCTATGAGACGCCGACACCAATTCAAGCCCAAGCAATCCCGGAAATCCTAGCCCGACACGACGTGGTGGGGTGTGCACAGACGGGAACCGGCAAGACGGCTTCTTTCACCCTGCCCATGATTCAAATGCTGGCCGCCGGCCGCGCCCGGGCGCGAATGTCGCGATCGCTCATACTCGAGCCGACACGCGAGTTGGCAACCCAAGTCGCCGAAAATTTCCAGGTCTACGGCAAGTATAACAAACTCTCGATGGCGCTTCTGATCGGCGGCGTCGCTTACGGCGACCAGGACAAAAAGCTCGACCGCGGCGTCGACGTGCTGATTGCGACGCCAGGACGGCTTCTCGATCATTTCGAGCGCGGCCGCATCCTTCTCAACGACGTGCGCACTCTGGTCATCGACGAAGCCGACCGGATGCTCGACATGGGCTTCATTCCCGATGTTGAGCGCATTATCGGCCTGTTGCCGCCGTCGCGGCAGACTTTGCTTTTCTCGGCGACGATGCCTCCGGAAATCCGCCGGCTCGCCAATGCCTTTCTGACCAATCCCAAGACCATCAGTGTGGCCCCGCCCGCATCACCCGCGGAAACCGTGACCCAGGCGCTGGTCTTCGTGGAAGCGGAAATGAAACGCGAGGTCCTCCGCCAGCTGATCGGCACCGAAAACGTCAAGACCGCCTTGATCTTTTGCAACCGCAAGCGCGATGTCGACATACTCGCCCGTTCGCTGAAGCGCCACGGCTACAATGCGGCCGCGCTCCACGGCGATATGCCCCAGGACCGTCGGACCGAAACGCTGGAATCCTTCAGACGCGGCGAGATCTCCTTGCTGGTCGCCAGCGACGTGGCCGCGCGCGGGCTGGACATCGATGAGCTTCCCCATGTTTTCCTGTTCGATGTGCCCATCCACGCCGAGGACTACATTCACCGCATCGGCCGCACCGGGCGCGCCGGACGCAGCGGCAAGGCAATCACACTGGTGTCGCCGGAAGATCGACGGCATCTCAGCGGCGTCGTGCGCATGCTCGGCAAAGACATCCCGCTGCTGGAGATGCCTGGACTGAAAGTCGAGCAGCCCACCGCGGCGCCGCCGCCGGCCAAAACCGAGGACCACACTCCATCCAAACGCGCAAGACCGCCATCCCGGGCGCCACGGCAACCACGGCCCCCCGCCGCGGAGAAACCCGCGCAGGCGGAGGTCAAGCGGACCGCCGTGGCCGAACCAAAGCAGCCCCAGCGCGCCGCTGCCCCGTCCGAGAGCGGGCCAAAACGGCGCCCCGCGGAAGAAGCCCATGGCGGGCTTGGTGATCACGTTCCGGCATTCCTGTTGCGCCCGGTGCGCGGCCCCAAAGCGGCGGCCTAGGCCGGCTCCACTCAAGCGTCCCGCGCAAAGACGGCTTGGGTCTGCCACGCGTAAAGACCCGCGCCGACGATGAGCAGAGCCCCCACGATCGTCCACCCGTCCGGCAGATCGCCGAAAATCACGAACCCAAGCCCGGTGGCCCACAAGATCTGGCTGTAGGAAAACGGCGCGGCAACCGATGCCGGCGCGCGTTTCAACGCCTGGATCAACAGGTAATGCCCGCCGCCGCCGAGCAAACCAACCGCCACTAAAAGCAACCACGCCTCGGGCGTCGGCGGCGTCCATACCCACGGAACCAGGGCGCTCGAAACGACGGCTCCAACCAGGCCGGTGTAGAAGATTGTCGTCTCGGGCGAATCAAATCCGCTAACCCACCGCGTCATGATCTGGTAGGCCGCGTAGCAAACCGAGACGACCAGGGCCAGGAAAGCGGCGTGGTCGATCGTGTTCAGACCCGGCCGGATGATGACCAACACGCCGACCATGCCGATGGCAACCGCGATCCAGCGGCGCAGCCCCACCCGCTCCTTCAGGACGACATAAGACAGCGCGGTGACCAAAAGCGGCGTCGTGGCGTTGATCGCCGTCATTTCCGCCAAGGGCAGGAACCGCAAGGTAAAGAAGGAAAGCAAGGAAATGACCAGCAACAAGCTGGCCCGAGCCGCTTGAATCCAAGGCCGCCTTACCCGTGCGGCGAAGCCGACGCCATGTCTGGGAACCAGGGCCAGCACGAACAGGAAGTGGAAGAAATACCGCGCCCAAGTGATTTCGACGATGTCGTAGGAGCGGCCGAGATATTTCCCAATCGCATCAAGCCCGGCGAACAGCAACATCGCCGCCATCATGAGCAAGATGCCGACAACGATGGCGCGGTCGCGGGGCGGGTTCTCCGTGTTGGACATTGCACCTTGAAGGATGGCGGCGGATGCGCGCGAAGAGACGGCGGGCGGCGCAGGCCGATCGGCCGGTCGCGGTCAATCGCGGCGTAGCGCCTCGATCGGGTCGAGAGCCGCGGCCTGCCGCGCCGGATAGAAGCCGAAGAATATGCCGATCAGACCGGCGAAGCCGAAGGAGACCAGCACGGAACTCGGCTCGATCAGGACGCGCCAGCCGGCGAGGTGGCCAATTCCTGCAGAGCCGGCGAGGCCTAGAAGTACGCCGATGCCGCCGCCGAGCAATGACAGCAACACGGCCTCAACGAGGAACTGGGACAACACGTCGCGTCCCCGAGCGCCAACCGCCATGCGCAGACCGATCTCGCGGGTTCGTTCGGTGACCGAGACCAGCATGATATTCATGATGCCGATGCCGCCCACGAGCAGCGACACCGAGGCAACGGCGGCAAGCAACAGCGCCAGCACCTTCGACGCCGCCTCTTGGGTTCGCATGATTTCGGCGAGATTGCGAAGGATGAAATCGTCCTCTTGGAAGGCCTGAAGTTGATGCCGATCGCGGAGCAAGTCGCGGATACGCTCTTCGGCCAAAATCATGGAGGCGCCAGCGGCAACCTTGACCGTGATCGAGGCAACGACGCGCGGGTCGGCGGGCGGACGGCCCAGCAATTTCTTCTTCGCCGTGCTCAACGGCACCACGATGATATCGTCCTGATCCTGGCCCTGCCCGCTTTGTCCCTTTCCGACAAGAGTTCCGGCGACAATAAAGGGAGTGTTGCGGATGCGAACCGTCGTCCCGACCGGGTCCTCGTCGGGGAAGAGGTTGTTGAGCACGGTTTGGCCCAGCCAGGCGACGCGTTCGATGTCGCGGACGTCCTCAACCTCCAGTGCCCGGCCGCTTTCCAACTGCCAGTCGCGCACCTCGAAGAATTCCGGCGTGGCGCCGATGACGGCCGTCCCCCAATTGAGATTGCCGTGCACGATCTGGACCTGTCCGCGCACATTCGGCGCGGCGGCGACGATCGATTCCAATTCCGTCTGTATGGCGATGGCGTCGTCCTCGCTGATCGTCCACTGCGTGCCCTGTCCGGCACGGGCGCCGCCCTGATTGACCGAACCACTCATGACGACAATCAGATTCGAGCCCAGCAGGCGAATCTGTTCCTCGACCCGCGCCTGCGCCCCAGCGCCGACTCCAACCATGACGATGACCGCGGCGACGCCGATGATGATGCCGAGCATCGTCAGCACGCTCCGCAGCTTGTTGACGCGCAGCGCCGCGACCGCGATCCGTCCGTTGATATAGAGGTTCAAGCCCCCCCCATCCCCATCCCCACCGGCGAAGCCGGTACGACTCCCGATCCGATCATGCCACGCCCGATGGGAGACGTTCGCTCCACTTTCTCGTCGCGCACCAGCACCCCGTCGCGGAAAGAAAGGATGCGGCGGGCGCAGCGGGCGACATCGTGTTCATGGGTGACAAGGACGATGGTGATCCCCTCCGTATTCAGCCGCTCGAAGATCCCCATGATTTCCTCACCCGTACGGGTGTCGAGCGCGCCGGTGGGTTCGTCGGCAAGGATCAAAGCCGGGCTGTTGACCAGTGCCCGGGCGATGGCAACACGTTGCTGCTGCCCGCCGGACAACTGACTCGGCAAATGGTGGGAACGTTCGGCAAGACCGACCGCCGCCAGCCTCTCCTCGGCAAGCTGGCGCCAGTTACGCCGGTTCGTCCCGCTGTAGAGCAGTGGCATTTCCACGTTCTGTAAGGCGTTCAGGCGCGGCAACAGATTGAACCCCTGAAAGACGAATCCGATCTTGCGATTGCGCACCTGAGCAAGGTCTTCGGCGCGCAGGCCGGAAACATCGGTCCCGTCCAAACTGTACGATCCGGCGGTCGGCGTATCCAGGCAACCGATCAAATTGAGGAAGGTCGATTTTCCAGACCCGGACGGTCCCATGACGGCGACATACTCACCCTTCCCGATGACCAGGCTGACACCGCGCAGCGCCTGCACTTCCTGGCCGCCCAGGACATAGGTTTTGACCAGATCGCGGGTTTCGATGACCGGGTGGGCCACCTCACAGCCCGAGCCGCGGCGGTCGCGGCCCCTCCTGCATCGACGTCCGCCTTTCGACGATGCCGACGACAACCTCCTGCCCATCGCGCAGATCGCCTTCCACGATTTCGGTGAAGCCGCTGTCGGTGATGCCGACGCGAACCATGACCTGAACCAACTCGCCGCCGGGCCCCTTGACCCACATCCGGCCGGGAGTGGTGACGGGAGCGGAAGAATCACCGGCGAGCAGCCGCCGAAACGCGCCTTGCTGATCGGGGCTCAACACGGCCGCAATCGCTTCGACCGTCCCCATCCGAATCCGCTGGTTTTCGGCACGCCGTTCGTCCTGCCCGAGTTGGCCGCGGGTGAGGACCGCGAGTTTTTGTCGGGTTTCGTCGAGGATGCCCTGAATTTTGGTCTGCTGCGTCTCATCGAGGGTGAGTGCCGTGGTTAGTCTTTCCCGCGTCAATTCCGGAGCCGGTACACCGGCGGCCTGCGCGCCCCCCTGCTGCACCCTCGGGTTGCGGGCCTGGCCGCCGCCACCCGGTCCACCGCCCCCGCCGCCAGGCGCCCGCGGCGCGGGTCCGGCGCCCACGGCGAACCCCCCGCCGACGCCGTGGCCGCCACCCGGGCCCAAGCCGGCCCCCGGCTGTGGCAGGGGGTCGGGCCTGGGGGCGGGGGACGAGACCGGCGTTGGCCGGAAGCGCAGGGCGGCACTGGCCACCTTCATCGCGGACTCGCGATGTTCGACGATGAAGCGGACATTGGCGGTCATGCCCGGCATCAGTCTTTGGTCGGGGTTAGCCGTGGAAACAACGACAACATAGGTGACAACGCCCTGCGAAATCTTGGGCGCCTTGCGGATTTGAACGACTTCGCCATTGAAAGACCGGCTCGGAAAGGCATCGACGGTGAAATCCACGCGCTGGCCCGGAAAGATGCGACTGACATCGGCCTCGTCGACCTTCGCCTCGACCTGCATGCGCGTCAGATCCTGCGCGATTGTGAAGAGAGTCGGAGATTGCAGGCTGGTGGCGACGGTCGCGCCGACATCGACGTCCCGGGAAATGACGACCCCATCGACCGGCGCGCGAATGGTGGTGTGGTCCAAATCGATTTCCGCCTGACGCAATAGCGCCTGTTTCAGGCGCACCGACGCTTCGGTATTGCCGAGTTGTGCGATGGCGATCTTGAGTTGCGCTTCGGAGGATTTCAGCGCCGCCGCTTGCGCCTCTTCCTGCGAGCGGGTTGCCCGCAGCTGCGCCTGCGCGGAATCGAAAGCGGCCTTGGATTTGTCGAATTCGGCGTCGCTAATGACTCCGCGATCGCGCAACGGCCGCCTGCGTGTGTAGTCTCGTTCGGCCTCACCCGCCGCCAATTCGTTGCGCGCGGTCTGGGACCTGAAGGCGTTGAGGGTCGCGCGCGCATTTTCGAGATCGGCGCTCGCCTTTTCCACCTGAGCCTTTTGGGTGTTGACCACGGCACGGGCGACGTCGAGGTCGGCCGTCGCCTGATTGACCCGGGCCTCGAACATTTCGGTGTCGATCACCGCGATGACCTGGTTGCGGCGGACAACCGAATTGAAATCGACAAGCAAATCCCTGACCTGGCCGGAGACCTGGGACCCGACATTAACCGTCACCGTGGCGCCTAGTGTCCCGGTGGCAGCCACCACTGAAGTCATGGGGCCCCGTTCAACCTTGGCCATACGATAGACCGGCGCGTCCTGCCCGCCCCAAAACGAAAAAGCCGCCCCAACCGCGACAACGGCGACGACGGCAGCGGCCGCGATCTTCAGGTGGCGACGCCCCCAATCGAACGCGGCCCGCAGCGGAATGGCGAGCCAAGTCAGAAGAGGCATGATCGAGGTGGTACCGGATCGATCTGGCATGGGCGCTCGCCGGAAATTCGGTTTCACAATCGTCGGTGAAATAGCCTGTCTACACACGCATCATACAGTGAATCCCTGCGGAATATTCCGGCTCGTGGAGGTTCAAGACCAGCCGGCGAAATGGAGTTCCGCTTCGGCGAGTGGGGCTGCCGCACCCCCGTCAAGGAGTAGAACCTTCATCGGGCAGCCATTCCGGCAGCCCCTTTTGCGTCACCGTCGATGCGCGGCATTTAAGCATTAAAGTGAGATACTATAGTTAATATATTGATATAACTATATTTATTATAACGTCACGAGGCCGCCAGTCAGTGGGGCTCGACAATCCAAATATTTACTCCATATATAGCTAAGTGTAATATTTCACTTAACCATCGCTTACCCCAAAGACACCGAGACCACCATGGACCTTTCAATCGTCTGCCTCGCCCTATTGAGTCGATCGGAGGCATCCGGTTACGAGATCACGAAGAAGATCGAAGGCCCTCCGTATAACCATTTCTGCCACGCCGGCTTCAGCGCCGTTTACGCCGCGTTGCGACGCTTGGCTGGCGAAGGAGTGGTCGAGGCCCGCGCCCTGTCGCAACAAAGCCGACCGGATAAGACCCTGTACCGGATCACCCCAACCGGAACGGCGCGGCTGGAGACCATGTTCCAGCAAACGTCCCCCGGCGAAGATGTGGTCTATTCGGATTTCCTGTTCGCGCTCTTTTTCGCCGATCTGATGCCGGCCGAGGCGGTCGGACGGCTTATCGACCAAAGGATCGCATGGTATCGCGGGGCCATAGCCCGCCTGGAAGCCTGCGCCGCCGCGAGCGGCGAGACGCCTTTCGGTCACAGCACGGTGCGGCAGTTCGGGCTCGCTGTTTATCGAGCGGCCCTGGCTTTCCTTGAAGAAAACCGGCCGGCGCTGGCCGCGACGCCCACGGCGGCAGATAAGGGCCACGTCCACCACCTGAAAGTGGGGAACGCATGAACCGCTCCTACATTGCCACCGGAATAGTAATCGTCGCAGCCATCGCTTGGATCGCGTCCGGCGCCTTCGATTCCGGTGCCGACGAACGCCCGGCCGCGGGCGCATCGGCGCCGGCCTCACCCGCGATGACAGTCAGGGTTCGCCCTTTGGAAGCGGTGTCCCTGCCGCGCGACCTTGCCTTGTACGGATCGACCCTGTCGTCCAGAAAGGTCGAGTTGCGCTCCGAAATCGAAGGCACCGTTGCCGCCCTGCCGGTTGCGCGCGGCGCCCATGTCAAACGCGGCGACGTCATCGCGCGCATCGAGCAGGACGACCGGCAGGCCCGGCTCGCCGAATCCAAAGCGGCGCTCGCCGCGCGCGAGGCCGATTACAACGCGGCCTTTCGGCTCAACGCACAGGGTTTCCGGGCCGATGTCAGCCTCGCCGACGCCAAGGCCAGGCTTGATTCCGCAAAAGCCGCGGTCACACGCATGGAAGTCGAATTGCAAAAGACCATTATCCGCGCGCCATTCGAGGGCGTCATCGAGCAACGGCCGGTCGAACTCGGTTCCTATCTCGGCAAGGGCGCGTTGATCGCCTTGGTCGTCGATCTCGATCCCATGCTGATCGTCGTGCAGATCGCGGAGCAGGACATCGCCAAGGTCGCCATCGGGACGCCGGGCGAGGCGCGCTTGTCGACGGGAGTGCGGCTCACGGGAAAGGTCAGTTTCGTTGCCTCCATGGCCGACCCAGCCACCCGCACCTATCGCGTCGACATCGAAGCCGCCAATCCCGGACACGCTGCGCCCGAGGGAACGACCGCCGAGGTCAAGCTTCATCTCGGTGAGATCGTGGCTCACGTCGTGCCCGCCTCGGCGCTCACATTGGGGGTAAACGGCGCCATTGGGGTCAAGCTGTTGGATGACGAAAGTATCGTTCGCTTCGTCCCGATCCGGATCATCGGCGAGGTCGGAAACAACGTGTCGATCCTGGGACTGTCGAACAGCGCGAACCTAATTACCGTGGGCCAGGAATATGTGCGCGTCGGCCAGAAAGTCGGAGCGGTTCGCGACCTGGCGGGCGCCGGGGAAGTATCGCGATGACCGGGTTCGCCGAAACCTTGCTCGGCCGGACGCGCCTGATCGTGGCGGCGCTGATCTTTATCCTTGGCGCCGGCGCGATTGCATGGCGCGACATTCCAAAGGAAGCCGAACCCGACGTCAAAATTCCCATCGTCTATGTGCAGATATCGCTGGACGGCATTGCCCCGGAGGACGCCGAACGCCTTCTCGTCCAGCCGCTCGAAACCGAGCTGCGCCCGATCGAGGGCGTGAAAGAAATGCGGTCCTCGGCCTTCGAGGGCGGCGGCTTCGTGCTGCTGGAATTCGATGCGGGTTTCGATTCTGAAAGAGCGCTCGCCGATGTCCGCCAAAAGGTCGCCCGCGCGAAAGGGAAATTTCCGTCCGGGGCCAAGGAACCCGAGGTCCACGAGGTCAATCTGAGCCTGTTCCCGGTGCTGGTCGTGACGCTGGCTGGGGATGTACCGGAGCGTACTCTCGTCCGCCTCGCCCGCGATTTGCGCGATCGCGTGGAACAAATCCCCAGCGTTCTCGAAGCCCGCATCGCCGGCGACCGTGAAGAGTTGCTTGAAATCATCGTCGACCCGATGCGGCTCGAAGCCTATGGACTGTCGATCGGGGACCTCCTTCAACTCGTCGGCCGTTCCAACCAAGTCGTCCCGGCCGGTGCGCTGGAGGGCGCGCATGGTCGCTTCGCGGTCAAGGTACCGGGTCTGTACCAGACCGTCGCCGACGTTCTGGAAATGCCGCTGAAAGTCTCGGGCGATGCCGTCGTCCGCGTCGGCGATGTGGCTTCGGGGCAACGCAGCTTCAAGGATCGCGCGAGTTACGCCCGCATCGACGGAAAGCCCGGTATCGCGCTGGAAATCTCCAAACGCGTCGGCGAAAATCTTCTGGACACTGTGGCGTCGGTTCGCGCCGCCGTCATGGATGAAAGCGCCAGTTGGCCAGCCGGGGTCAAAATCGGCTTCAGCCAAGACAAATCCGCGGACATCCGGCAAATGCTCGGCGATCTCGAAAACAACCTCGCGGTCGCGATTCTGCTGGTTCTGATCGTCGTGCTGGCCACCCTTGGCTGGCGAACGACAACATTGGTCGCCGTCGCGGTGCCGGGATCGTTCCTCGGCGGCATCCTGTTGTTGTCGAGCATGGGTTACACGGTCAACATCGTCGTGCTGTTCGGGCTGATCTTCGCGGCTGGCAATGTCGTGGATGGCGCCATCGTCATCACCGAATACGCCGACGCCCGCATGGCCGAAGGCATGAAGCGCCGCGAAGCCTATGCGTTGGCGGTCAGACGTATGTCAGGGCCGATCATCTCCGCGACGGCGACCAACCTCGCCGCCTTCCTGCCCCTGGCCTTCTGGCCTGGGCTGGTCGGCGAATTCATGAAATTCCTGCCGATTTCGCAGTTCGTGACCATGTTCGCGGCCTTGCTGATGGCCATGATTTTCGTGCCCGCGCTGGGCAGCATGTTCGGTGGATCGGGCGGCGGGACCGCGGCTGTCGACACCGTAGCCGCCATCCGACGCGGCGAAGCGGTTGGCGCCACCGGCTCGGTCGGCGTTTATATCAAGGCGCTGCGGATGGCCCTGCGGCGGCCGGGTCTCGTCCTGACCGGGTCCGCCGTTCTGTTGATCGGCGTGTGGTGGGCTTATGGCCAGTATGGCCGGGGCGTGGAGTTCTTCCCCGACATCGAGCCGAAACGGGCCATTGTTCAGGTGTCGGGCCGCGGCAATTTGTCGATCGACGAAAAGGACCGGCTCGTCGGTGAGGTCGAGGATCGCGTGCTCGCGCTGGGCCGCGAACGCGGCGAATTCGCCTCGGTCTATACGCGCACCGGCAAACTCAAGGGCGGGATGAACAATGCGGCGCCGGACGTTATCGGCGTCGTCCAGGTCGAGCTTGCCGATTGGCAGACCCGGCGCCGGGCGACGGCGATTTTCGACGATATCCGGCGGCGAACCGCCGATGTCGCCGGCGTTGTCATCGAAGTGACCAAGGAGCAATCGGGTCCGCCCACCGGCAAGGCGGTACAACTCGAGGTGTCGGCGCGCGATCCGGCGTTGCTGGGACCGAGCGTCGAAACCATCGTCGATCACCTAAACACGATGACCGGACTGCGCGATTTCGAGGACACTCGTCCCCTTCCCGGCATCCAGTGGACAATCGCTGTCAATCGCGCCCAAAGCGCGAAATTCGGCGGCGACATCACGCTTGTCGGGCAGGCGCTGAAACTCGCCACCAACGGATTGAAGCTCGGTGTGTGGCGACCCGGCGATACCGACGAGGAAATCGACATCGTCGTGCGTTTCCCGCCCGAGTACCGCACCATTGGACAACTCGACCGGATGCGAATTCAGACACGGCAAGGCATGGTGCCGATTTCCAATTTCGTCGAGCGTGGGGCAGAGCCCCTCTCCGGCACCCTTAACCGCACCGACGCGCGTCGTGTCATCACCATCAAGGCCGCCGTGCAATCGGGCGTGCTGGCCGACGACAAGATCCGCGAAATTCGGGCGTGGCTCGCCGAAAAACATCTGCCCGACGGCGTCGCCGTGCGGTTCAAGGGTCAGGACGAGGAACAGCAAAAGGCCCAGGCCTTCCTCGGCAAGGCCTTCGGCGCCGCTGTTTTCCTGATTTTTCTGATCCTCATCGCGCAGTTCAACAACTTCTATTACACCTTCCTCATCCTGTCGGGGATCGTGCTGTCGACGGCTGGTGTCGTCCTTGGCCTGCTGATCACCAACCAGACTTTCGGCATCGTCATGACCGGCATCGGAATCGTGGCCTTGGCCGGCATCGTCGTGCAGAACAACATCGTTCTGCTCGATACCTATGCCCATGTCCGCAAGGACGTCGGAAGCGCGCTCGACGCAATTCTCATCACCGGAGCCGAGCGTCTGCGCCCGGTCCTACTGACCGCCATGAACAATGTGCTGGGCCTGTTGCCATTGTGTTTCGGGATCAACATCGATTTCATCGCCCGCGACCTCACCATCGGCGCACCGTCGACGCAAATGTGGATCCAACTCTCCCAGGCCATCGTTTATGGGTTGATCTTCTCGACCATCCTCACCCTTGTTCTCACGCCCTGTGCATTGATGGTGCAGGAGAACGTCGGGGTGTGGCGGCGCCGCGTCTTCGGTCGCACCCCGGTCGCCGAGCCGATGGTTGCCGCGGCTCCGGTGCGCCTGCGCGACGCCGCGGAATAGGTCGGCGGCATGAATCCGGGAGGGGCGCCGCCGCTTCCGATCGTTCCGTGATTTCTTCAGGGGCGTCGCGATGCCCGAACTTCCCGACCTGATTGCCTATGTCGAGGGACTCGACCGGCGCATCCTGGGGCGGACCCTAGAGGGCGTCCGCCTCGCCAACGCCTTCGTGCTGCGCAGCGTCGATCCACCCATCGGTGCGGTGTCGGGCAAGCGGGTTCTCGGCCTTTCGCTTCTCGGCAAACGCATCGTCCTCGACCTTGAGGACGAACTTCACATCATCGTCCATCTGATGATCGCCGGCCGGCTTCACTGGTGTAAAGCCCTGGTCCCGCTGCAACGGCGCCAAGGTCACGCCGCGTTCGATTTCGAGAACGGCAGCTTGGTCCTGACCGAGGCCGGAACGAAGAAACGCGCGTCCATTACTCTCGTTCGCGGTCGCGCCGCGCTGGCCCGCCACGATCCCGGCGGAATCGATGTCCTCACCGCCGATTTCGCGGCATTTGCGGGGGCGTTAAGGCGCGAGAACCACACTCTCAAACGCGCGCTGACCGACCCGCGTTTGTTCGGCGGCATTGGCAATGCCTATTCCGATGAAATCCTGCACCGCGCCAGATTGTCGCCGCTGTCGATGACGATGCGCCTCGCCGACGACGACATCGTCCGGTTATTCAAGGCCACACAGGAGACGCTGGGAGAATGGATCCTTCGCCTACGGACAGAGGCCGGCGATGGTTTCCCCGAAAAGGTGACGGCGTTCCGCGAGGAAATGGCCGTCCATGGGCGTTATCGCTTGCCCTGCCCGGTCTGCGGCACACAGGTTCAGCGCATTGTCCGTGGCAACCATGAGACGAATTACTGTCCGCGCTGCCAGACCGGCGGGCGTATCTTCGCCGACCGCGCCCTTTCGCGGCTGTTAAAGGACGACTGGCCGCGGACGCTTGAGGAACTCGAAGAGCGGCTACCGCAGGGAGGGGGCGCCGAGGCCCGCTCCCTGCCGCGCCGTGTTAGTTCTTGATGACGTGCCAGACGCCGGCTGGGTTGTCGCCCACCACGTCGCCTGTCTTCGTGTCCCTGGCGAAGTAGTAAATCGGCTTGCCGCCATAGGCCCACTGCTTCACGCCGTCTTCGCGTGTGATGATCGTGAGCTTGCCGACCGGCTTGGCATCGGCCGCCGCGATCACCGCCGGCCAGTTGGTGAGGCAGGTTCCGGTGCACGACGATTTGTTGGCTTCGGTGTCGCGATCATAGGTGTAAAGCGTCATGCCCTTGGCATCGACCATGATCATTCCGGCCGAAGTCTGTCCCATCTTGAACGGGCCCATATCGCCCATCTGCG
>SHVT01000025.1 GCA_009694125.1 Rhodospirillaceae bacterium
AACGTCCAACGCCACCTGACATCCGCATCGACGCACCGACACTTTCGAGCTGCGGCGATGGACACGTGGCGGACGGCGGTTGCGGCCGCTTAACAAAATGCAGGACGCAGGCTTCTCGCGTTCTTGAATCGACAACGTGACAATGCCCTCCGGGAACGGGGGTTTGAAAAATGCACACCGATAGTTTGAAAAGCTGGCGTCCCCTAGGGGATTCGAACCCCTGTTCTCGCCGTGAGAGGGCGATGTCCTGGGCCTCTAGACGAAGGGGACTTGGAGGCCGATGACCCGTCTTACCGAAACCGCCCGGACCGAGCAAGCTTTGGCTGTGCCGACGCCCGTAGGCGGCGGCCGATCAGGCCAACGATGCCACCGCGATGAAGGCATCGACATCGCTCGCTTCCGTGTCGAACGCCGTGACGAGGCGGAGCGTCGTCGAGGTGTCGGTGCGCCAGCGATAGAAGCGAAATCCCCGATCCAGCAGCCTGACGATGGCGTTCTCCGGCAGCTCAACGAAGACCATGTTCGATTGGACCGGGTGGACGAGCCGGGCCGACGGCGCCTTCGCCAGCCCATCGGCAAGGCGCCGTGCCATGGCGTTGGCGTGGCGCGCGTTGCGGAGCCACAGATCGTCGTTGAGATAGGCCAGAAGCTGCGCCGATACGAAACGCTGCTTGGATAACAAATGCCCGCCCCGTTTGCGGCGATAGGGAAAGTCGCGGGCGAAGCCGCGGTCGAAGAAGATGACGGCTTCGGCCCCAAGCGCCCCGTTTTTGGTGGCGCCGAACGACAACACATCGACCCCGGCCCGCCAGGTCGCATCGGCCGGTGAACAGCCGAGCGCCGCGACGGCATTGGCGAAACGCGCGCCATCCATATGCAGACGGAGGCCGTGTTTGCGCGCGATGACGGAAATCGCGCGGATTTCGTCCAGCGCGTAGACCGTTCCGGCCTCGGTCGTCTGCGAGATACCGATGGAAGCCGGCTGGACGTGATGGACGAAGCCGATACCGGCATCACCGATGGTCGCTTCCAAACCCGCCGGCGGCATCTTGCCATCGGCGCCATCGACGGTCAGGAATTTGGCGCCGCCGGTGAAAAATTCTGGCGCGCCGCATTCGTCCTCGACGATATGGGCATGGGGATGGGCCAGGATTGCCCCAAAGGGCGGGACCAGCGCCGACAATGCCAAGGCATTGGCCGCCGTGCCGGTCGCCACCGGAAAAACCGCGACCTCGGCCTCGAACAACGCGCAGAAGCGCGCGGTCAGGCGTTCGGTCCAACCGTCGGCGCCATAGGGCATGGCCGGGCCTGTGTTGGCCGTTTGCAACGCCGCGAGGATTTCCGGCGCGGTCCGGCTGGCATTGTCGCTGGCGAAGTTCATCGTCGATCACAAGGGCCGGGGAGAGAGTCGTCAACCTAGCATCGGGGCCGGGCTTGCTCTATATGGACGGCACCCGATGGATTGGTACCGCGCGATCTTCCCTCTCTTGCGGCGGTTGGAGCCGGAGACCGCCCATTGGCTGGCATTGTGTGCCCTGGACTATGGGCTTGTTCCCGCCCCGCCGGTCACCAACGATCCGATCCTGGCCAGCCATGTCTTCGGACTCGACTTCGCCAATCCCATCGGCCTCGCCGCTGGCTTCGACAAGAACGCACGTGTCTTCGACGCCATGCTCGCCCAGGGCTTTGGCTTCGTTGAAATTGGCGGCGTGACGCCGCTGCCGCAACCGGGCAATCCGCGGCCGCGCCTCTTCCGCCTCGATCGCGACCGCGCCGTCATCAACCGCATGGGTTTCAACAATGACGGCCTCGATGCCGTTGCCGCGCGCCTAGCCGCGCGTCGCGGCAAAGGCCCGATCGGCGCCAATCTCGCCAACAACACCGGTTCCGCCGACGCCATCGGCGATTTCGTCGCGCTGGTCAGGTGCCTGGCCGGACTGGCCGATTTCCTGGTCGTCGATATTTCCTGCCCCAACACCGCCAATGGCCGCCAATTCCAACAGCCCGGGCCCTTGGCCGACCTCCTCGCCCGCGTCCGGGCGGAGCCGCCAAAGACCACCTTCAGGCCCGTCCCCATACTGGTCAAGGTCGCGCCCGATATGAACGAAACGGAGACCGTGGAGGTGCTCCGCGTGATCCTCGCCCATGGGGTGGACGGCATCGTCATCTGCAACACAACGATCGACCGCCCGGATACGTTGACCAGCGATCATCGCACCGAACGCGGCGGACTTTCGGGGCGACCGCTGGCGGCGCGCGCCCTCGCCCTGCTCCGCCGCGTCTATCTCGAAACCGGCGGCACGGTGCCGTTGGTTGGGGTCGGCGGCATCGAAAGCGGCGCGGACGCTTATGCCCGCATCCGCGCCGGCGCTTCGCTCGTCCAGCTCTACACGGCGATGGTCTTTGAGGGACCGGGCTTGGTTCGGCGCATCAGGGCGGACCTGGCCGATCATCTTCGCCGCGACGGTTTTGACAACGTCGGCGCGGCGGTCGGCGCCGATCACCGCAAATGACCAACGCCCGTCGGCTTTACGTCGGGGTGCCGGTTGGATAGAGTTCCTTTCGGGGCAAGCTAGAAAAAATCACGCCGGCCCAAACCCGGCGTCGCCAAACAGGCCATGCCCCTGGAGAGCGGGGAAGGTGAGTCACGTCATGGCTGAGGGACGGCAAGGCAGCACCCGCCGCGATGTTGGGTATCTCGGGACCGGCGACCGCACCTTGAGGCGCGTCGGAGCCGGGCTTGCCGTGTCGCTGGCGGTGTTTTTGCCGATACCCGAGGCGACCGCTCAGAAACTCGTCGCGGCCTATGGCCAGCCCAATATCTACAACGCCGTCGTCTGGATCGCGCAGGAGAAGCGTTTCTTCAAGGCGAATAAACTGCTGGTCGAGGTGATCCAACTCGCCAACTCCCGCGGCCCGGAGGCCCTGGCAGCCGGCAATATCCAGTTCCTGATGACTCCGGCGACGACGCCGATATTGAGCCGCCTCGCCGGCACCGATTGCGTGCTGGTCGGCATCCTGGTCAACAAGATGCCGTACGATATCGTCGTCAATCCCAGGAGGATCGCAACCATCGCCGAGATCAAGGGCAAGACCGGCGCGCTGTCTGGGCTTGCCGATCTCACACGGGTGGCCGCCAATGAAGGCCTGCGCGCCTATGGCATCGACTTGCGCAAGGAAACAACATTGCGCGACGGCTTCCGCACCGACACCGACCGCCTCGGCGCCCTCGTCAACGGCAACGCCGATTTTTCGGTCCTCCACATGGATTTTCGCCGCCAATACGAACGGGCCGGGATGAAGAAGCTGATCCCGCTGGCGGAAGAGCCCAAAACCGATTTCATCCTATCGGGCATCTATACGACCCGTGCGTTGGCCCATGCGAACCCTGAAAGGGTCCTCGGTTTCCTCCGCGCCATGAGCGAAGCGACCCACTTCCTGTTGACCCACAAGGACGAGGCGCTCGGCATCGCGGTGAAATATTCCGGCCGTCCCCGCGCCGAGATCGAGGAGAGTTACCGCCTCCACCTGCCGATCATCTCGAAAGTGCCGTGGGTAACGCCGGAGGCAGTCGGCAATTCGCTCCGCGCCCTGGCCATCGTCAACTCCAAGGCCGGCGAGGCCGATGTCAAACGATTCTTCAACGCCAGTTTCGTGGCGAAACTTCAGCGCGATGGTTTGTTCGACGCGCTCTGGGGCGCGGACAACTACTAGCCGCGCCCGCGATAGGGGCTAACGCCCTGATCGGGCAGCCACAGCCCGCGCGGCGGGGTGCGGCTTTGATAAAAAATATCGATGGGAATGCCGCCGCGCGGAAACCAATAACCGCCGATCCGCAGCCAGCGCGGCACGATCTCGCGTTCGATCCGTTTGGCGATGGCGACCGTGCAGTCCTCGTGGAAGGCGCCATGATCGCGAAAGGATGCGAGATAAAGCTTGAGCGACTTGCTCTCAAGCAGCCAACGACCGGGAACAATGTCGATCGCGAGATGGGCGAAATCCGGCTGGCCCGTGATCGGGCACAACGCGGTGAACTCCGGGCAGGTGAACCGCACCAGATAGGTCGTGCCCCGATGCGGGTTCGCAACCCGATCGAGAACCGCCGCCGCCGGCGAGATTGGCGGCTTTGACGCACGCCCGAGCTGAAGCGGCGAAACCGCATTTCGATCCGATCGTTTCGGCAAGGTTTTCCTCCTGATTGCTGCCCGAAGCTATCGCCGAAGCCCAGGGCGGACAATCGTCCCGTCACAACGGCACGATGTCGCCCTTGGCCTCGTCTTCGGCGAAGGCGGCGGCGAATGCCGCGAGCCGGCCCCCGGAGATGGCCGCGCGCAGACCCGCCATCAAATCCTGGAAGCGCTGAAGGTTGTGCCGGGTCAGAAGCATCGCACCCAGGATTTCCGACGATTTGGTCAAATGGTGCAGATAGGCGCGGCTGTAGGAACGGCAGGCGGGGCACACACATTGCTCATCAAGCGGGCGCGGATCGTCGGCATGGCGGGCATTGCGGAGATTCAGCGTGCCGCGCCGGGTGAAGGCCTGACCCGTCCGCCCCGATCGTGTCGGCAACACACAATCGAACATGTCGATGCCCCGCTGCACGGCCGCGACCAGATCGGCGGGCTTGCCGACGCCCATGAGATAGCGCGGCTTATTCACGGGCAAAAGCGGGGCGGTGAAACCCACCGTGTCGAGCATGGCTTCCATGCCCTCGCCCACCGCCAGGCCGCCAATGGCATAACCGTCGAAGCCGATCTCCGCCAGACGCCGCGCCGAGCGCTCGCGCAAGGACGGAAAGACGCTGCCCTGAACGATGCCGAAGAGCCCATAGCCGGCCTTGGACGTGAAAGCAGCCTTCGACCGCTCCGCCCACCGCATGGACAACAACATCGATGATTGGGCGTCACCCTCGGATACCGGCCACGATGTGCACTCATCGAACGCCATAGCGATGGTCGAACCCAACAGGCCTTGAATTTCGATCGACCGCTCCGGCGTCAATTCATGCCGGCTCCCGTCGATATGGGACTGGAAGGTGACGCCGTTTTCGTTGAGCCGGCGCAGCGACGCCAGCGACATCACCTGATAGCCGCCGGAATCGGTGAGGATCGGACGCGGCCAATTCATGAACCGATGCAGCCCGCCCAGGCGCGCGATCCGTTCGGCACCCGGCCGCAACATCAGGTGATAGGTGTTGGCGAGTACGATTTGCGCCCCGCTCGCGGCGACTTCTTCCGGCGTGACCGCCTTGACCGTGGCCGCCGTGCCCACCGGCATGAAAACCGGCGTCTCGATCTCACCATGCGCGGTGCAAAGCCGGCCGATCCGCGCCGCGCCGTCGTTTCCCAATAGTGTAAAACCGAATTCGGTCATGCCCGATCCGGATTGTGAAGCAGGCAGCAATCGCCATAGGAATAAAAACGATAGCCGGCCTCGATGGCGTGGGCATAGGCGGCGCGCATGCGATCGAGCCCGGCGAAGGCCGCAACGAGCATGAACAGAGTCGATTTCGGCAGATGAAAATTCGTGAGCAGTAGATCGACCGCCTTGAACCTGTAACCCGGCGTAATGAACAGGGTGGTATCGCCCGCAAAAGTCCCGACCGTGCCGGATTCATCGGCCGCGGTCTCCAGGAGCCGCGCCGCCGTGGTCCCGACCGCGACGATACGCCCGCCACGCCGGCGCGCCGCATCGATCGCCGCCACCGTAGCCGGCCCGATCTCGCCCCATTCCGGGTGCATCCGGTGGGCGGCGATGTTTTCGGTCCGCACGGGTTGAAACGTACCAAGACCGACGTGAAGCGTCACTTCGGCCAGCCCCACGCCGCGCTCGCGCAAGGCATTCAGCACTGTCGGCGTGAAATGAAGCCCGGCGGTCGGCGCGGCGACGGCGCCGGAACGGGCCGCGAACATCGTTTGGTAGTCCGCGCGGTCGCGTTCATCCGGACCGAACGGGCGTGTAATATAGGGCGGCAGGGGTATCACCCCGTGCGTCTCCAGAGCTTGATCCAGGGCCGCGCCGCCGCGGTCGAAGCGCAGACTCGCCTCACCCTCCTCGCCGCGCGCGACGACCTCAGCCGACAGGCCGCCCGCGAAGCCGATCTTGCTTCCGACCTTCAGCTTCCGGGCGGGTTTTGCCAGCGCGCGCCAGACCTCAGCGGTTTCCCGGCGATGCAGAGTCACCTCCACCGCGGCATTGCCGCGCACACCTTTCAGCCGTGCCGGAATGACACGCGTATCGTTGAACACGACAAGGTCGCCGGGTGCGAGCAGCCCCGGCAGATCGCGAACGTTCAGGTCGCGCAAACCCGCGCCCACCTCAAGCAGCCTTGCGGAATCGCGCGGCACCGCGGGCCGCAGCGCGATCCGTTCCGGCGGCAGACGAAAATCGAAATCGGCGAGGTTCAAGGGGCTTCGGCGGCGAGCCGCCACTCCTCCATGACCGAGACGTCGCGTTCGGCGGGAAGATGGCGGTCGCGGAGTTCCCGCAATTCGCCGACCGCCAGCAGACGAGACAGCGCCCAGACCGCCATGGCCCGAACCAAGGGTGAAGCGTCGGTCAGAAGCGGACGCGCCGCCGCCGCCTGCGCCCGGTCGCCGCTATTGCCCAACGCGATAACCACGTTGCGCACAAAACGGTCGCGGCCCAACCGCTTGACCGCGGTTCCGGCGAACAGGCGCCGAAAGGCGGCATCGTCCAGACGCGCGAGATCGCCCAAGAGCGGCGCGGTCAGCTCGGCGCGCGGCAAAAGATCGGCGTCCGTCGCCGGCTTGGCGAATTTGTTCCAGGGGCAAACGGCCAGGCAGTCGTCGCAGCCGTAAATGCGATTGCCCATGGCCGCGCGAAATTCGCGCGCGATATGGCCTTTATGTTCGATCGTCAGGTAGGAAATACAGCGCGTGGCGTCGAGACGATAGGGCCCCGGAAACGCCGCCGTCGGACAGACATCCAGGCAACGCCGGCAGGCGCCGCAATAATCGTCCTCGGGGGCCTGAGGCTCCAACTTCAGGGTCGTGAAGACCTCGCCCAGGAAAAGCCAGGAGCCGAATTGCCGCGACACCAGATTGGTGTGTTTTCCCTGCCAACCGAGCCCGGCGCCCTGCGCGAGAGGTTTTTCCATCACCGGCGCGGTGTCGACGAAAATCTTGACCTCGGCGGCGAAGGTTTCGGCGATCCAGCGGGCAAGGACGCGCAGCCGCTTCTTGAGAACGTGATGGTAATCCCGACCTTGGGCATAGGCGCTGATCACCCCCTGCTCGCGATGGGTGAGCGCCTTGAGCGGATCGACGGTCGGTCCATAGGTCTGCCCGACGACGACGACACTTTGCGCGGCCGGCCACAACACCCTTGGGTTCATCCTCTCCGACGCCCGCGTTTCCATCCACCCCATGTCGCCGTGATGACCACCCTCGAGAAACGCCTTCAGTCCCCGTCCCGCCTCCTCGCCCAGCACGGCGGGAGCGAAGCCGACGGCATCGAATCCACATCGCAACGCCTGGGCGCGAATAGCCGATATCGGGTCGGAGGGAGCAGTCATGCGTATGGCGGCCGACGCCCGCGGCGGGACGTTTCGACGTCTAGTAGGCATACTCCGAGAACACGGGGTCAACGCTCCCCTGCCAACGCGTGTGATAGGCCTCGAGCAATTCTTCGGCGGGTGTGCGCCCGGCAGCGACGATGTCCTCCAGCGTGCTGAGGAACAGGGTTTCGTCATCGCCGCAGCTATCGGCGCGGGCGCGTCGGCGCAGGCCGTCGCGGGCGATCGCCAGCACCTCGCGCGCCACGTCGCGCAGGGTGCCGCTGCCCTGCGGCGTCTTGAGCGCCAGCCGCGGCACGTCGCGGCGCAGTCGGGCATGATCCTCGGCCGTCCAGGATTTCACCAAATCCCAGGCGGCATCCAACGCCGTCGAATCGTAGAGCAGGCCGACCCACAACGCCGGAAGCGCGCAGAGCCGCTTCCACGGTCCGCCATCGGCACCGCGCATCTCCAGGTAGCGCTTGAGCCGCACTTCCGGAAACGCCGCGGTCAGGTGATCGGCAAAATCGCCGAGGCCCGGCACTTCGCCCGGCAGCCCCGGCAGCCTTCCGGCCATGAAATCGCGGAAGGATTGGCCAGCCACGTCGATGTAGCGTCCCTCGCGATAGACGAAATACATCGGCATATCGAGCAGATAGTCGACATATCGCTCGAAGCCCATGCCGCCTTCGAAGACAAAGGGCAGCGCCCCGGTGCGATCGGGATCGGTATCGGTCCACACATGGCTGCGGAAGGAGAGGAAACCATTGGGCTTGCCCTCGGTGAAGGGCGAATTGGCAAACAACGCCGTGGCCACCGGCTGCAACGCCATCGACACGCGGAACTTGCGCACCATGTCGGCCTCGGAGGAAAAATCGAGGTTCACCTGCACCGTGCAGGTGCGCAACATCATGTCGAGGCCGAGCTTGCCTTTCTTTGGCATGTATCGCCGCATGATCGCGTAGCGGCCCTTGGGCATGAACGGCACGTCCTCGCGCGCCCATTTCGGCTGGAAGCCGAGTCCGATCAGACCGATACCGAGTTCGCCGCCCACCTGTTTCACCTCGCGCAGATGGTTGTTCACCTCGGCGCAGGTCTGGTGCACGGTTTCCAGCGGGGCGCCGGACAATTCGAACTGCCCGCCGGGCTCCAGCGTGACGCTGCAGGAATCCCTCGCCAGCGCGATGACGTTGGCGCCCTCCGCCACCGGCAACCAGCCAAATCGCGTCATGCCGTCGAGCAGAGCGCCGATGCCGTCCTTACCTTCATGCGGCAGTGGCCGCAGATCGCTTTGACGGAAGGCGAATTTCTCGTGTTCAGTGCCGATGCGCCACGCCGATTGAGGTTTCGAGCCATCCGCCAGATATTCGACGAGTTGGCGGCGGTCGGTGATGGGGGCTCCTCGGGACTTCGGCGGCGCAGACATTTACACCTCAGAACCAGGGCGAAAGACTATTCGCCACGATCGCTAGCCCGATACGGCGGACGTCCGCGCGTATCGCCCGCGAGAGACTGGACGACTGAAAGGGCCGCGATCGCGGCGGTATCGGCCCGCAGGATGCGCGGGCCCAGTCCGACAAGGGTAACAAAGGACAGTTTCGCCAGGGCGTCAAGCTCCGCTTCATCGAAGCCGCCTTCGGGGCCGATCAGCACGTCGAGCGCCAAACTCCCAGCCCGGTTTTGCGCCGCCTCGACGATGGGAACCGCCGATCCCCTTTCCGCGCATACCAGCAAATGCCGATCCATCGGCCAGGCCGTGGGCAAAGAGGAAAGGGCGATGGGCTCGGCGAGCGTCGGCAGAGTGATGCGCTCGCACTGCTCCGCGGCCTCCACGGCAATGGCGCTCAGACGGCTGGTATTCAGGCGATTGACGATTGTTCTGCGGGTGATGACGGGTTGCAGCACGTCAACCCCAAGTTCGGTCGCCTTCTCGACCGTGAATTCGAGCCGGGAGCGCTTGACGGGGGCAAAGAAAAGCCGAGGCCCGCCAGGCTCAATCTGCGGCCGCAACCGATGCACAGGGGCAAGCGTGCAGGTATTTCTCCCGAGCGTGGCAATTTCGGCCTGAAATTCGCCATCCCTTCCGTTGAAGAGGATGACGTGCCGCCCTTGGGTCAAGCGCAGTACGTTACGCAGATAATGCGCCTGCGCGGCTTCCAATTCGACCGCGACACCAACGGCGAGATCGGCGCCGAGATAAAGGCGCGGCTTCGCCCGCCGATCCTCTGCCGATGGGTCCTCAGCCTTGTCCATGGGTCCCGGACCTGTAAGATCGATGGGCGGCACGCCGATGAATAGGCATCGTCTCAACCCGTCGATCGACCCCGCAGAGGATTTGTGGGTTTTCGCCTATGGGTCCCTGATGTGGGATCCGGGCTTCACCTTCGAGACTTCGGAAACCGCGCTGCTGCATGGCTATCACCGCGCCTTTCGCCTCTATTCGTACCGGTATCGCGGCAGCGCCCAAACGCCGGGCCTGGTCCTGGGCCTGGACTGCGGCGGGGCCTGCCGCGGCATCGCATACCGGGTGGCGGGCAAAGATACACCGGCCGCGATGGACTATCTGTTGCAACGCGAAATGACCGGCGATGTCTATCACTGCCGTCGCCTGACCGTCAGGATCGGAATAAACATCGTGCGCGCCCTTGGCTTTGTCATCAATCGCAGCCACGCGCATTACACCGGCCGATTGACCGACGGCGATACGGCAAAATTCATCCACCGGGGATTCGGGGAGCGCGGGTCGAGCCTCGCCTATTTTGAAAACACCCTGCGGCACCTCGATCGGTTGGGAATCCGCGACGAAAATCTGCACCGCCTGCGCGCCCTCATCGACCCGGTCGAAGGGTTGAAAGATTAGGTGTCCGATCGCCATCTAGAAAAGGTCACAATCGCTCGTTAATCTTCAAAGCACAGGAGTGGACGCCATGGCGAAGACACTCGATATCGACCAGCGCATTGTTGATGCGGCCTTATCGCTCGCCGCGGAGACTCCCTGGAGCCGCGTCTCGCTCGCCGACATCGCCAAACGCGCGAAGGTTCCGCTCTCCGAGCTTTACGCGCTCTATCCTTCGCGGTCGGCGATCCTTGCAGCCTTCGCTCGCCGGATCGATTCCGAGGTCCTTTCCGCCAAGCCCGATGGCGGGGGGGAACCTCGCGATCGCTTGTTCGACGTCATGATGCGCCGGTTCGACGCGCTCACCGTGCGCAAGCCCGCGATCAAAAGCATCGCGCGATCCTGCATCGGCGATCCCATCACCGTGCTCTGTCACGGGCGCCATGTCGTGCGTTCGATGGCTTGGATGATCGAGGCCGCCGGCATCCCGTCGGTGCGTATCGCCGGCGCGGTTCGCGCTCATGCGCTGGCGGCCATTTATGCCCGGACCCTGCGTGTCTGGCTGGCCGACGATGGCGCCGACATGGCCAAGACGATGGCCGCGCTCGATCGGAACCTCCGCCGTGCGGAATTCCTGTTCGCGCCGACGCGGGGCGGGGCGGCGCCCGCGGGCAGCGCGGCGGCATCGTGACGAGCCGCGATCCCGGCGTTGTGAGAACGAGTCTTGGTGCGGCGCGCGGTCCTTCCGTGATACTGTTGACACCGATTTGGTGTCGTACCTAATGTCAATGCTGCACTGCAGCAACGCCGCAGCATAAATCCGCCGAGAGGAGCGCCCGATGAAAAGTACAAGTCCGTTTGGCGAGCTTGATTTGACAAAAATGATGGCCGATTTCCGGATGCCCGGTGTCGACATGGATGGCTTGATGTCGAGCCAGCGAAAAAATCTGGAAGCATTGACGACCGCCAACCGCCTGGTCGTCGAGGGCATGCAAGCCATCGCCCGTCGCCAAGCGGAAATCTTCCGCCAGATGATGGAAGAATCAACGTCGACGATGAAGGGCATGATGTCCGGCGGCAGCAAGGAAGACGCCGCCGCAAGACAGGCGGACATGGCCAAAGACGCGTTTCAGCGCGCGGTGACGAATATGCGCGAACTCGCCGAAATGATCGCAAAATCCAACGGTGAGGCCTTCGACATCATCAATCGTCGCGTCAGCGAAAGCCTGGACGAAATCAAATCCACGGTCGGCAAGACCACCGGCGCCCGGCGCTAAACAACACGCCCTGCCCGCGCTCGCCCGGCCTAGGCGCCGCGCGGCGGCGGCTTGTCCATGTCGAGCGTGCCGTCTTTGAATACGCGGCTCGCGAGAATGTCCGCCGGTGTGACCGTCACCAAATCCTTGACCGTCATATTGCTGCGAACGCCGTCGAATAGACGCACGGCCTGACGCATGCGGCAGCGGTCGAGCGCGTTGCGGACACTGCGCGCATTGGCGAAGTGCGGAAGATTCATCCGGCGGACGAGATAATCGCGGAAGACGGCAACCGCGTCCGGGCTGAACCGATACTGATCGCGCGCCAACATCAGGCCGCCAATCTCGATCAATTCATCCAGCGAATAGTCGGGAAAATCGATGTGGTGGGCGATCCGCGAGGCCATGCCGGGATTGCTTTGGAAGAACTTTTCCATCCGGTCCCGATAGCCGGCCAAAATGACGACGAGGTCGTCCCGCTGGTTCTCCATGACTTGCAGCAGGATCTCGATCGACTCCTGCCCGTAGTCGCGTTCGTTTTCGGCCCGATACAGGTAATAGGCCTCGTCGATGAAAAGTACGCCGCCCATGGCGCGTTTGAGAACCTCTTTGGTCTTCGGCGCCGTGTGGCCGATATATTGGCCGACAAGATCGTCGCGAGTGACGGCGACCAGATGGCCCTTGCGGACATAACCGAGGCGATGAAGGATTTCGGCCATGCGCACAGCCACCGTGGTCTTGCCCGTTCCCGGATTTCCGGTGAAGGACATATGCAGGCTGGGCGTGCCGGCGGTTAGGTCGAAGCCCTTGCGAACCCGGTCGACGAGCAGCAGCGCGGCGACTTCGCGGATGCGGGCCTTCACCGGCTTCAGCCCAACCAACTCGCGGTCCAGCTTGTCGAGCACCTCCTGCACATTGGCGTCGCGGAAGGCTGCCTCCAGATCAATGGGCGTGTCTTCGCGCGATGCCGGCGTTTGCGCGCGGTCGAGCGTATCGGTTGGTTTTTCATTCATTGACGGCCTCCGGGGGCATGGGCGATGGGCTGCCGCCGCATCGGCCGGCCCCGTTTCCGGGAACCGGCGCGATCCAGCCTTCGGCTAATAGCGGTCGCCCTCGGGTTTGTCGGTGGCGTAGCTGTGTATCGTGTATCGGATCGTACGCCCCGGGGCCTCCTGCCGGACCAAGCCGAAACCCGGCTCTTTCTTCGGGCGATTGACGATGAAGGAGATCGCCACGGTTTCCCGCCCCTTGGTGCTGTCATAGGCGTTCACTTTGACATAGTGATTTGGATAGGCCTTGCGGCAGGCGTTGACCTCCAGCATCACACCGGCGGCGTCCTTCAGATCGAACATCGGCAGGCCCCACATCTCCCAATAGGTGTTGCGGGGATGCGGGTCGTCGGTGAATTCGACGTTGAGCGCCCAGCCATTGCGCAAGCAATAGTCGATCTGGGCCCGGATCTGCTCGTCGGTGAGATCGGGCAGAAAAGAAAACGTTCCTTGAGTTATCTTCATCGTTCGGTCTCCTCTTGCCGTCAGGCGACAGGCGTCGGCGTCGCCACGAAATCGGCGGTATCGGTCGATTCGTAGTTGAAGGAGATGTCCTTCCAGATTTCGAGTGCTTGGCGCAGCGGTCCGCACCAACGCGCCGCTTTTTCCAGGATCTCGGGGCCTTCGCGCAAGTAATCGCGGCCTTCGTTGCGGGCCATGATCATGGTCTCCAGAGCGACGCGGTTGGCGGTGGCGCCGGCCTGGATACCCTGCGGATGGCCGATGGTGCCGCCGCCGAACTGAAGCACGACGTCTTCGCCCAAATAGTGGAGAAGTTGATGCATCTGGCCGGCATGGATGCCGCCGGAAGCCACCGGCATACATTTGCGCATCGACGCCCAGTCCTGTTCGAAGAACAGGCCTTGCTCCAAATTGGCCGGCAGTTTGTCGCTGAGCAACGTCTTGTAGAAGCCGGCAATCATATTGGGATCGCCCTCGAGTTTGCCGACAACCGTACCGGCATGGATGTGATCGACGCCCGCCATCCGCATCCATTTACAGATGACGCGGAAGTTCATGCCGTGATTCTTCTGGCGCGAATAGGTCGAATTGCCGGCGCGGTGAAGGTGGAGAATCATGTCGTTGGCGCGCGCCCATTTCGCCATCGACTGGATGGCGGTGTAGCCGACCACCAAATCGATCATGATGATGATGCTGCCCAGCTCCTTGGCGAATGCGGCGCGTTCATACATCTCTTCCATGGTGCCGGCGGTCACGTTGAGGTAGTGACCCTTGACCTCGCCGGTCGACGCGGCGGCGCGGTTGACGCCCTCCATGCAATACAGAAAGCGATCACGCCACCGCATGAAGGGTTGCGAGTTGATGTTTTCGTCATCCTTGGTGAAGTCGAGACCGCCCTTGAGCGCCTCGTAGACGACGCGACCGTAGTTGCGGCTCGACAATCCAAGTTTCGGCTTGGTTGTGGCGCCCAGCAGCGGACGGCCGAATTTGTCCATGCGTTCGCGTTCGACCACGACTCCGGTGGCCGGCCCCTGAAACGTCTTCAAATAGGCGATGGGTATGCGCATATCTTCGAGCCGCAAGGCCTTGACCGCCTTGAAGCCGAAGACGTTGCCGATAATCGACGCCGTCAGGTTGGCGATCGAGCCTTCCTCGAACAAATCGAGATCATAGGTGATATAGGCAAAATACTGGCCGGGCGCATTGGGCACCGGGTCGACCCGGTAGCACTTGGCGCGATAGACATCGCAGGCCGTCAGGCGGTCGGTCCACACCACGGTCCAGGTCGCGGTCGACGATTCGCCGGCCACCGCCGCGCTCGCCTCGATCGGATCCACGCCTTCCTGAGGGGTGACCCGGAACAGGGCGATGATGTCCGTGTCCTTGGGAACGCAATTGGGCTCCCAATAGCCCATCTTGGCATAGGGAATGACCCCGGATTTGTAGCGTTCCTTCTGCGTCAGCGATTTGTCTTTGGCCATATTGCCCTCACTCAATTCCAAATAGCGGATGTCGTCTTAGGCCGCGGCCGCCGACGTCGCGATGCGGGGGTCAAGCGCGCCTGAACGGTAGCGGGTCGCCATGTCGGCCATCGGGATCGGCTTGATCTTCGAGGCCTTGCCGGCCGTGTTGAATTGCTGATAACGCTCCTCGCACACCTTCTGCATCGCCGCGATGGCGGGCTTTAGGAAAGCGCGGGGATCGAATTCCTTCTTGTTCTCCGCCAAGACCTTGCGGAGCTGGCCGGCGATGGCCATGCGCGTATCGGTATCGATGTTGATCTTGCGCACGCCGTTTTTGATGCCGGTGACGATCTCTTCAACGGGGACGCCGAAGGTCTGCGGCATCTGGCCGCCGAATTTATTGATGATGTCCTGAAGCTCCTGCGGAACCGAAGACGAGCCGTGCATGACAAGGTGGGTGTTGGGCAGGCGGCGATGCAGTTCCTTCACGACGTTCATCGCGAGGATTTCACCAGTGGGCTTGCGCGTGAATTTATAGGCTCCGTGCGACGTGCCGATGGCGACGGCCAGCGCATCAACCTTCGTGCGCCTTACGAAATCCACGGCCTGATCCGGATCGGTGAGCAGCTGATCGTGCGACAGCTTGCCTTCGGCGCCGTGTCCGTCTTCCTTTTCGCCCTCCCCGCTCTCCAGCGAGCCGAGGCAGCCCAGTTCGCCTTCGACGGATACGCCGATGGAATGCGCGACTTCGGTGACCTTGGCGCTGATCTTGACGTTGTATTCATAGGAGGCCGGCGTTTTGGCATCCTCTTCGAGCGAGCCGTCCATCATGACGGAGGAGAAGCCGTTGGCGATCGCGGACACGCAGGTGTCGAGGTTGTTGCCATGATCCTGGTGCATACACACCGGTATGTCGGGATAGGTTTCGATGGCGCCCAGAACGAGATGGCGCAGAAAGATGTCCCCGGCATAGGAACGGGCGCCGCGGCTCGCCTGCAGAATCACCGGCGCGTCGTTGGCCTTGGCCGCGCGCATGATCGCCTGCACCTGTTCGAGGTTGTTGACGTTGAACGCGGGCACGCCGTAGCCGTGTTCGGCGGCGTGGTCGAGCAATTGCCGTAGCGTCACGAGAGCCATGGGACTTCCTCCCTCTTTAAAAATCAATGCCTGCGCAGCGCGGCCACGCCGGGTAGCTCTTTGCCTTCGAGCCACTCCAAGAACGCTCCGCCCGCGGTCGAAACATAGGTAAAGGCCTGGGTAACGCCCGAATGGGCGAGCGCCGCCACGGTATCGCCGCCGCCGGCGACGCTTACAACTTTTCCCGCCTTCGTCAGCCGCGCGACGGCCTGCGCGACAACGACCGTACCTTGATCGAACCCCTTCATTTCGAAAGCACCCAGGGGACCGTTCCAGACGACCGTGTTGGCCGCCCCGAGCCGCTCGACGATATGCTTGGCACTCGCCGGCCCGACATCGAGGATCATGGAACCCGGCGGCACGGCGCCGATGGCTACGATCTTCGAGGGCGCGCCGGACTCGAATTTCTCGGCGACGACGGCGTCGACGGGCAAGACGATCTCGCATTTTCTCGCCTTTGCTCGCGCCAGGATATCGCGCGCCGTGGCTGCGAGGTCGCGTTCGCACAGGGATTTGCCGACCTCCAGCCCTTGGCCGAACAGGAAGGTGTTGGCCATGCCGCCACCGATAACCAGGATATCGGCCTTGGCGACCAGATTGGCGAGAACGGTAAGTTTGCTCGATACCTTGGCGCCGCCGACGATGGCCGCCACCGGCCGCTTGGGATTTTCCAGGGCCTTGTCGAGGGCGGTCAGCTCTTCCTGCATCAACCGGCCGGCGAACGCGGGAAGATGGTGTGCCAAGCCTTCGGTCGATGCGTGGGCGCGATGGGCCGCGGCAAAGGCGTCGTTGACGTAGATCTCGCCGAGCCGGGCCAAGGACTGCGCGAAGGCGCGGTCGTTTCCTTCTTCCCCGGCGTGAAAGCGCAGATTTTCAAGCAAGACGATGCCGCCATCCGGCAGGCCATTGACGGCAGCCTCGGCCACCGGCCCGATGCAATCGGGCGCAAATGCGACGGCCCGTCCGCCCAACGCGCGCGACAATGATTCGGTCAACGGTCTCAGCGACATCGCGGGAACGACCCTGCCGTCGGGCCGGCCGAAATGGGACATCACGATAACCTTGGCCCCCCTGTCTGCCAGGTCGGCGAGCGTCGGGACGGTACGTTCGATCCGCGTGGGATCCGTCACCTTTCCATCCTTCATCGGCACGTTCAAATCCACGCGCACCAAGACGCGTTTTCCCGCCGCCTGGATTTTATCGACGCCATGGACCGGGCTCATCGAACCTCCGCCTAAAGGCGCCCCATGATGGCGGAGACATCCGCCATGCGGTTTGAAAAGCCCCACTCGTTGTCGTACCACGCTAAGACGCGGCACAACGTGTTATCGACCACGGCCGTTTGCGAAAGATCGAACGTCGCGCTGTTTGGATTGTGATTGTAGTCGATCGAAACCAACGGCTCGCTGCTGGCGGCGAGCACGCCCTTCATGGCGCCGGCGGCGGCCTTGGCGACCACGTCGTTGATCTCTTGGACGGTCGTGGCGCGTTTGGCCACGAATTTCAGGTCGATCATCGAAACGTTCGGCGTCGGCACGCGAATGGCGGTGCCGTCGAGTTTGCCCTTGAGTTCGGGAAGCACCAGGCCGATCGCCTTGGCCGCGCCGGTGGAGGTGGGCACCATCGACAGCGCCGCGGCACGGGCGCGTTGCAGGTCTTTGTGAAGTGTGTCGAGAACCGGTTGATCGCCGGTATAGGAATGGATGGTCGTCATGAATCCGCGCTCGATGCCAATTGCGTCGTGGATGACCTTGGCCACGGGCGCCAGGCAATTGGTCGTGCAGGAACCGTTCGACACGACCGAATGTGCCTGCGTCAGGCGATCGTGGTTGACGCCAAAGACGACGGTCAAATCGGCGTCGGTTCCGGGGGCCGAGATCAACACCTTGCGCGCGCCGGCTTCGAGATGTTTGGCGGCCTTATCGCGAGCCGTGAAGAGGCCGGTGCATTCGAGGGCGATGTCGACTTTAAACTCGCGCCACGGCAGCTTCGCCGGATCGCGCTCGGCCGTCACTCTGATCGGGCCGCGGCCGAGGTCCAGGGATTCGGCGTTCGCGATCACCTTGCCGGGAAACGGGCCATGCACGGAATCGTAACGCAGGAGATGGGCGTTGGTTTCAACGGGCCCGAGGTCGTTGATGCCGACAACGGTCACGTCGCCGCGTCCGGATTCATGAATCGCCCGCAGGACCAGGCGGCCGATGCGTCCAAAGCCGTTTATTGCAACACGAGTTGGCATGTCTCTTGTCTTCCCTTCCTTAGGGCCGCAGGCGTTTTCGCGCCGCGGCGGCCACCGCCTCCGCCGTGATCCCGAAATTCTTGTACAGGGCGGCGATCGGCGCCGAGGCCCCGAATCCGGTCATGCCGATAACCGCGCCGGTTTCGCCCACATAACGCTCCCAGCCAAAAGGAACCGCCGCCTCCACCGCAACGCGCACGGTGTCGATGCCAAGAACCGAACGTCGGTACTCCGCGCTTTGACCGTCAAACAGCTCCCAACAGGGCATCGACACAACATCGGTCGGTACGCCTTCATTCTGTAACGCCGTTCGGGCTTCCATGGCGATAGCGACTTCCGAACCGGTCGCGATCAGCGTGACCTTGGTTTTGCCGCCTTCGGCGTGCGCCAGGACATAGCCGCCACGCGCACAGAGATTGTCGTCGGTGTTAGTCCGCCGCAACGTCGGCAGGGCCTGGCGGGTCAATGCGATCACTGACGGCGTGTTCGGAGACGACAAGGCAACGGCCCAGCATTCCGCCGTCTCCACCGCGTCGGCGGGCCGGAAGACGTTGACGTTCGGCATCGCCCGGAGGCTCGCCAGATGTTCGACCGGTTGATGGGTGGGGCCGTCTTCACCCAGCCCGATGGAATCGTGAGTCATGACGTAAACGACCCGGATGCCCATCAAGGCCGCAAGGCGAATGGCCGGACGGCAATAATCGGTGAAGACAAGAAAGGTGCCGCCATAGGGAATGATCCCACCATGCAACGCCATGCCGTTCATCGCCGCGGCCATGCCATGCTCGCGCACCCCGAATCGGATGTAGCGACCGTCATAGCTGCCGGCCTTCACGTCGGCCATGCCTTTGACATGAGTCAGGTTCGATTCGGTGAGATCGGCGGAACCGCCAATCATTTCCGGCACCGCCGGGACCAGCGCGTCGAGCGCAAGTTCGCTGGCTTTGCGAGTGGCGATGGCCGGTGCATCGGCCGCGAGCTTTCGCTTCAACGCCCCAACTGCCGCCGCGAAGCCCGCCGGCAACTCGCCGCGCTGCGTACGTTCGAATTCCGCCCGCTTGTCCGCCGGCCTCGCGGCAAGCCTGGCCCGCCACTGTGCATAGGCGGCGGAGCCACGCATGGACAATCCGCGCCAGGCGGCCAGGATTGCATCGGGCACAACAAAAGGGGCATGGGGCCAGCCGAGTTTCTCCCGTGCCGCGGCGACTTCCTTTTCGCCGAGCGCGGCGCCGTGGGTGGCCGCCGTACCCTGTTTGTTGGGCGCGCCGAAACCGATGATGGTGCGGCAGGCGATCATCGACGGCGCATCGGCGTTGCGGGCCGCGGAAATCGCGGCGGCGATCTGCTCGGGATCGTGTCCGTCCACCGCCTGGACGTGCCACTGGCTGGCCTTGAACCGCGCGAGGTGGTCGTCGGAAACGGCCAGACTGGTCGGCCCATCAATCGAAATCCGGTTGTCGTCGAAAAGGACGATCAGCCGCGAAAGCTTGAGATGTCCGGCTAGTGAAATCGCCTCATGGCTAATTCCTTCCATCAGGCAGCCATCGCCGGCAATGACATAAGTGTAGTGATCGACGACATCGCCGCCAAATCGCGCCGCCAGCAGCCTTTCCGCCAAGGCCATGCCGACGGCATTCGCGAGCCCTTGGCCCAGCGGCCCGGTCGTCGTCTCGACGCCGGGTGTATGACCGTATTCCGGATGCCCAGGGGTCTTGCTGTTGAGCTGGCGGAAATTGCGCAGCTCCTCGACGGTCATGCCGGGATAGCCGGTCAGGTAAAGCAGCGCGTATTGCAGCATCGACCCATGGCCGGCCGACAGGACGAAACGGTCGCGATCGGGCCATTCCGGATGGGCCGGATCGAATCGAAGGAAGCGCGAAAACAGGACGGTAGCGACATCGGCCATGCCCATGGGCATGCCGGGATGGCCGGAATTGGCCTTTTGCACGCCATCCATGGCAAGCGCGCGGATGGCGTTGGCCATGTCCTTGTGGGCGACCGCGGGAGTCATCGAATCGGCCGCCTTGGGCTGGGCGAGAGTCATGTCCGAATCACCCCTTAGATCGCGTGAACGCCGAGAGCCGCCTTGACCATATGATAGGTGATCAAAAGCTGGGTCAGGGCCAAGGAATGGCTGATGATGCGCGGCTCCCGGATGTCGAGCTGGCCGACATTTTGGCGCAAATGTTGAGCCTCGGGGAGCAATGTCCACAGCATTTCCTCGAGGACCTTGGCGCGCTTTTCCATGATGTTCCCGGAAATTTCCAAGAGGTCGACCGGCTTGCCGTCCTTGTCGCGCGACAATTCGAGGTGCAACCCGTTCTGCGTACCGGTTTCGAGAATCGGCGACAAATCGGGGTGCGGCAGGGTCGGGCGCAGAATGTGACGGACATTCAGATGCACACCGCTTTCCTCGCGGTTACTTTCCGGCGGAAAGAAGCGAATGACGATATCGGCAAAGGTTCGCTGGGGATGAATATAGGCGGGGCTATCCTCTTTGCGCTTCTCCAGCGACTTAATCACCTCTTCGGTCGTGTAGCTGCGCTTCGTGGTGTCCCGGTGAATCTTCCATTTGACGCGCAAATCTTCCGACGGATCGAGATAAACCTTCACGTCGTAGCAGTCACGCATCGCCCGCGTGGTATAGCCGAGCAGGCCCTCCACGATGATATAGGGCTTGGGCGCGACGCATTCGGGGCGACCGAGTGTGCCGTCTTCATGGTTGTAGACCGGCTTCAGGATCGGTTGGCCCGCGCATAGCAGCCGCAGATGCTGCTCGATAATATCGATATAGTTGCCGCGCGGGTCGAGCGCCGATAGGCCGTTCTTGGCGCGTTCGGCGCGGGAATACATATGATAATCGTCGGTGCAGACGATGGCGACGCGATCGGCGCCGAGAATTTGAGCAATGCCGTGGGTGAGCGTCGTTTTACCCGACGCCGAATCTCCGACGATTCCAAGAATGACGGGAGTTTTCCTGCGATTTAACGGCATCGACGCCTCCTGGCCGCCGCGATTGGACATCAGACGGAGAGATTCGGGCGGCCCCTGGCGTTCCTGCGAAAGCCGCCGATCTCAACCCCGGCGGCTTCTCCGAGACTGACGTCGCCGGCTCGCTGCCCGCCGTCGGCGCCATTCTCGACCCCGGAAATCAACGCCGATTGAGCGCCATTCCCGCCGCGTTCCGTGCCTCGATTGCGAGGCTTCCTCCCTGACCGTCGGCAGACCATGGGGCGGCCCGCCTTACGGCGATCGCCATCTCGTTTCCCGGTCGGCGGCGGCGTCGCCACGCAGCCCCGATGCCAAGCCAGATCGACGATCAACAAAAGTTTATCATGCCGCCGCTCGGCCGAAAGCCCTCATAGGATTGGAAGTCTTGAATAAAAATGGGGCAAAATAACTACCTTTTGGGGTAGTCATCGACATCGTAGCGTTTCGTGAGGTAGGTCGCAACCGCCTGCGCTCGATTGCTGACCCGCAACTTGCCGTAGAGATTTTTAATATGAAATTTCAATGTGTTGGGTGAAATATTCAGGCCCCGCGCCATCTGCGTCACGGTGCCTCCTGTGCTGAGGGCGGCAAGAACCTCCAATTCACGTCCCGTCAACGCACCAAGCGGAGAACCGATCAGCGATCGGACATCGACAAAAGGAAACACCATGCGGCCGCCTGCTACCGCTGCGACCGTTTCTAGCAATTCCTGGGGCGGCACGCGTTTCGAGCAAAATCCGGCCCCGCCCAGGGCCATCGCCTGCCGCGGTACGTCCGGATCGTCGGCGCCAGAATAGACCACCACTTTGGGCGGGTTGGCGCGACCGCGCAGGGCGCGCAAGACGCCGGCGCCATCCAGGTAGGGCATGATCCACCCCATGACGATGACATCGGCGCGCAGCCGGTCGAGCGCCTGTAACAGACGCTCGCCATCGCTGGCGACAGCGACGACACGAAAGCGGTGATCCTCGCTGAAGGTCTGGCGCAACCCCTGCAGCAGGATTGGGTGATCGTCGACGATCAGAACGTCGATCGCCTGACGTTTCGGGTTGACCATTTTTTGCCGGCTACGTCGTCGTACGCCCTGGCAATAGTCATTTTGCCGGCCTTCTACAAGATTTCGTCATCGGGCGCGGCGCCGCCCCTCTATAGCGTCGGCCGGATCGCATGGTATACCTAAACCAATCGACTTGACCGGCGCCGATTGGCACAAAGGGGGGGCCGTGGGGCGGCGGTCGTCGTCAACATCCCTTAAGACCCACGATACGGCAGCCCCGGCTTGTGTGTTGGAGCTGGCCAAGCCCAAGAAAGCGGTCATTGGAGGAAGCGCGCGGAAGGAAACCGATGAGAATTAGAGCAACTCTCCTCGAATCGGGCGACTACATGCCCTTGTTGAAATGGCTGCTGTTCACGGTCGTCACCATCTTCGCGTTCGTTCTGTCCTGGTATTATGGATTGTTTCAGCTCCTGGTCGACGGCGACAAAAGCTACATCGCGCTTTTCATCCTCGTCCTTTATTGCGCCACATCGCTCCACTGTTTGACCCAGGTCGTTTCCATATCGCGCGAGATCAATAACGCGCGGCGCATCCGCGAGTTGCTCGCGCGCGGGACCAACGGGTACAAACTCTCCGGCGACGATGTCCTATTGGGCGACGGCAGCTTGATCCTGCCGGGCAAGGCCGCGGACCACATCCGGAGCCTCGTCATCAAGGCCCGGCAATCGCCGGGAAACCCGCGGCTCGATCAAACGCTACTGCTGCGTAACCTCGCCGACATGTTACGCACGCCGCTGCAATTCGGCATTTTCATGGGCGACACTGTGCTCAAGCTCGGATTACTCGGCACGATCGTCGGCTTTATCCTGATGCTGCTGCCGATCGCCACCATCGACATGTCGAACCAGGTGACACTCAAGGATTCGATGCGTGTGATGAGCGACGGCATGGCCGTGGCGATGTACACGACCTTGGCCGGGCTGGTCGCGTCGATCCTGATCAGGGTGCAGTATTACGTGCTGGACGACGCGTCCAAACACCTGTTCAGCCTGACCACGAATATGACCGAGGTTTTCGTCGTGTCCGCATTGGAGGCCGACAGCCATGGAAAGCCTTAGCCTCTACGACAAGGAAGAGCCCTTCGACCCCTATACGGTGATGCTCTTCAAGGGGCTTCAGGTCGTCGCCTTCCTATTCTTCCTGGCCTTGATGGCGATCAACCCGCAGGCCAAGACCGGCATGATCGACAGCAAGGCCGAGTTCCTGATCACGATGACCTGGCCGGATTATCATCCCGACGACATCGACATGTATGTCGAAGATCCGATGGGCAATTTGATCTGGTTCCGCAATCCCGATAGCGGGCTGATGCATTTGGACCGCGACGATCGAGGCAACTACAAGGACACGATCACGGTCAACGGCCAACCCGCGGTCAACCCGCTGAACCAGGAAATCGTCGCCATCCGCGGCTTCGCGCCCGGGGAGTACGTGGTCAACATTCACCATTTCCTGGCGGGCACGAAAGAACCGGTACCGGTTTCGATAAAAATCGAAAAGGTGAACCCACGCGTCACCGTGGTGCATTACGCAACGGTTCAGCTCGGCTTTCGCGGGCAGGAGATGACGGTCGCGCGGTTCTCCGTCACCGAGTCGGGCGAAGTCCTAGGCGTCAACACCTTGCCGAAAAAACTCGTGGGTTTGCGCCCACCCGGTAGCTGACGGCTCGCCATGACCTTCGGCGGATTCACCTTGGGCGTGATCGGGATCGTCATTTCCTATGTCGTCATCGCGGTTCTCCTCCTCAGCCTGAACCTGACCTCGCGCTGGGTTTGGTGGGTCAAAGCGCTCGCCATCGTCGTGACCGCCGGATTTTTCCTCGAGAGTTACCTGTCGCTGAACAGCGTCCTGGGTTTTGCGACCGAACAACCGCCGCCGGAGCGGTTTCAGATTCTGTGGATGACAACCAGGGAGCCGGACAAGAAAACCGGGGACACTGGTGCGATCTTCCTGTGGGCCGACGAACTAGGAGCCAACAACCGGCCCGCCGGCAATCCCCGCGCCTATCGACTTCCGTACACCCGGGAAATGCACAAGGAATCGGCCGCGGTGCGTCAGAAAATCGGCGAAGAGGACATGGATTTGATGGGAACCACCCAGAAAAAGGGCGAGGAAACCACCAGAGGTAGCTCCACCTCCGATCCGAACGCCCCGGGCGCGCCGGACCTGGCGCCATTCAAGATCGAGGGAATGCCCCTCCCGCCCTTGCCCTCCAAGGACACGCCGCTGCTGGCACGTTAACCGCCGCGGGTGCCGGTTGGCGCCGCCGGCGGTAGATCCGCCGGGACGTTACTTCTTGTAAGGGTCGCAGCGCGAGTTTCCCCCGCCCCAGAACACTTGGCATTCGGCATAGGTCGGCTCACCCTTGCCGACAAAGGTCGCAAGAACATAGTCGGCGACCGCGCCAATTTCGTCCCGGGTCAGGGGGTTCTGAGGAACCGGCGGTCGGTCCTTTTTATCGATGTCCGTCCCGCGCACGCCGTAACACCGGTCATCGGTGTAGGCGAGGGTGTCGAAGCTTGGCATGGTCGTGCCGATGCGACCGCAGGAGACGACCTCCATAAGCTGTTCCTTATTCAGATTCGTCGTGCGCAGGGAAGGCGGCGCATTGCCGAAACTCGAATCGCCATTGCCGTGCCAGGCATGGCAAAATTGGCAATTCCCCTTTTCCTTGAAAATCTCCTGCCCGCGGCCCACCGAATCCTGCGCCAGGGCAGGCGGGCCGACAAAAAGAGCCGCGGCAACAACTGGCGCAAACCGGATCCATCCGAAATCGGGGCGTCCGGCCATCCACCCTACCTTTAAGCGGCGTACGTAAGACCTCCGCATGGTTGGTATCCCCCGCTTCCACTCTCGTTCTCATGGCGTGAACGCGCCAACCTTCATATTCCTCTTGGCGTGAACGCGCCAACCTCCATATTCTTCTTGGGAAGGCTCGGTCAAGGCGGGCGCCGGTTGTTCCGGGACCGGGCCGTTGGCTGCGGCTGCCCGACATCTTGACGGGCTCGTCGTCGCCTTACATAGTCCACACCGACGCGAACCGAACGCTCGAAGGTAAGAGCGATGCGAAAAGGAATTGGCGGCCTTCTCATTGGAGCCGGCTTGTTTGCCGGGACCATCGATGCGGCGTTGGCGGCCGACGCGGCCGAGGGCCAAAAGCTTTTCATGAAATATTGCGTCGCTTGCCACGACCTGACGGCCAAGAACAAGCTTGGCCCCAATCTGACCGGGATCGTGGGGCGCACATCCGGGACGGTCGAAGGCTTCAAATATTCCGAGGCCCTGAAAAAGGCCGCAGTTTCCTGGAACGACGACACCCTGGACAAATACATCGCCGATCCCAGGAATTTCGTCGTCGGTAATGAAATGGGCCGGGCATTTCTGGGCGTGAAAAAAGAAGACGAGCGGGAAAACGTCATCGCCTACATCAAAAGCCGCAAATAACGGCGCGTTTTCTCGATTCGGCCGACACGATCTGAACCAACCCCGACGCATTAGCTCCTTGCTCGGACGCCCCGCCTTACCACTTATGGCGCCGGCCGTTCGGCTTTGCTATGGTCCAGCCCCTTTGGACCGAGCCGCGGAGGGGTGGCCGAGTGGTTTAAGGCGCACGCTTGGAAAGCGTGTGTACGGGAAACCGTACCGCGGGTTCGAATCCCGCTCCCTCCGCCACGTCTAAGTACTTGATATTACAGTGTTTTTTTCCATTTTTTGTCACCCGAAATAGTACCCAAATATCCGGCCCTTCGGAACGGTGGCCGGGGTCTTCTCCGGATCGAGCAGGCCGCGCAGGAATTGATAGGAATCCTTACCCGCCGCTCGCGCCAATTCATCTGTGAAGCATTGCGTGTAGAAGCAGTTCTGAGCATAGGCGACGCCGCGCAGCGCA
>SHVT01000026.1 GCA_009694125.1 Rhodospirillaceae bacterium
CGGCGGGGCGATATACCCCGTCAACCCCAAACCCACGAAAACTCAGACCTCTCTCCAGCGCCGCCGGCGCCACGATCCCTCACGTCCCGGCGTCACACTCGTCACGTCGCCCGGCAAAATCAGTGACCCTCGTGAATAGATCGGGCTAGTTCAATTCCGCCCGCAACCTTTGCCGCAGATGGTCGATCGCCAGCGGATTGCCGTCGCGTTCCACGAACCAGAACGTCCAGCCATTGCAACTCATGGCGCCCTGAAGCTCGGCGGCGACGTGGTGGATGGAGCCTTTGGCCGTCGCGCTAATCAGGCTGCCATCGGCGCGGACCTTCGCGCTGTGACGACGTTGGGCGTCGAACAATATGTCGCCGGGGCGAAGCAGGCCGCGCTCGATGAGCCAGCCGAAGGGAATGCGCGGCTCTTCGCGCCGACCCGGTGCTTCGAGTTCGTCCGGCTGCGCCGGTTCGGTCGCCGCAAGCCGGGCGCGGGCAAGCCGCACATAAGCCGTGTCCTGTTCCAATCCGATGAAATGTCGGCCGAGACGTTTGGCGACCACGCCGGTCGTGCCGGTGCCAAAGAAGGGGTCCAAGATCAGATCGCCGGGCCGCGTCGAGGCAATGACCGCGCGATGCAGCAACGCCTCCGGCTTTTGTGTGGGATGGGCCTTTTTTCCATCCTCCTTCAGCCTCTCCGTCCCCGTGCACAATGGCAGCAGCCAGTCGCTGCGCATCTGGAGATCGTCGTTGAGCGCCTTCAGCGCCGAATAATTGAAGGTATAGCGGCTCTTTTCCTCGCGAGCCGCCCAGATCAAGGTCTCGTGGGCATTGGTGAAGCGCCGGCCGCGGAAATTCGGCATCGGATTGGTCTTGCGCCAAATCACATCGTTCAACACCCAAAAGCCGAGGTCCTGAAGTGCCGCGCCGACACGGAAAATATTGTGATAGGTGCCGATGACCCACAGTGTGCCGTCGGTCTTCAACAGCCGCCGCGCCGCACCGAGCCAGGCGCGGGTGAACCGATCGTAATCGCCAAAGCCACTGAAACGGTCCCATTCCTGGGTCACGCCGTCGACAAGGCTTTCATTGGGCCGGCGCAGCTCACCCTTGAGCTGAAGGTTATACGGGGGATCGGCGAAAATCATGTCGACCGAGCCATCCGGCAAACCGGACATAAGCTCGACGCAATCGCCCACCAGGATTTCGTCTTGGACCAAATCGCAAGCCCCCCAACCGACCCGAGGGGGAGCATGAGTCAGGCCGACTCAGGCGTCAATATGTTTGTTGAGTCAAAGAGTTAGCCCGTTAGGAGGGTGCGGATCGGGGCAAAGCTGGCGCGGTGATGCGGGCACGGCCCCTGTTGGCGCAGGGCGCCGGCGTGTTCGCGCGTGCCGTAACCGGCGTTGTGCTCCCATCCAAACCCCGGATAGCGGAGCGCCAACCGCGCCATCAGCCGGTCGCGTATGACCTTGGCGACGATGGATGCGGCGGCGATCGAAACTGACAATGCGTCGCCATCCACGACGGTGCGCACCTCGCAGGGCAAGGACGGCGCTCGATTGCCATCGACCAGCGCCAATGACGGACACATGGGCAGGCGGAGCAAGGCCCGCCGCATCGCGAGCATCGTCGCCTCCAGGATATTCAATCGGTCGATTTCACCGACGCTGGCCGCGCCCACACCGATCCAGGCCCAGTGTTTGGTGCGCGCCGCCATTAGTTTGGCAAAGATGTCTTGGCGCCGGTCTGCGCTCAACACTTTCGAATCGTCGATGGCGCTGAGCAATCTCCGCGGCAACCGGTCGGCCTGGAGGATCACGGCGGCGGCGACGACGGGCCCCGCCCAGGGCCCGCGTCCGGCTTCGTCGATGCCGGCGACGATACCGCCGGCCGAACGTTCGAGACGAAAATTGGGCATGGTCGAAAGGCCGTTTATACCCAAGCCGCGCGTCTCACAAGAGCGTCAATTGATCTCCTTGGCGTGGCGGGGTTTTGAACTGGCTGGTGTCGAGATCGAGCCTGGTCCGATTGAATCCGATTCGCTCGCACGCCAGCCGGAAGCGATTGGCGACAAGCTGCGCGTAAGTGCCCGTGCCGCGCATACGGGACCCGAATTCCGGATCGTTCAAACGCCCGCCGCGCGTCTCCCTCACCAGGTTCAGCACATGTTTGGCGCGCAACGGCGCGTGCGCCTCGAGCCACTGCGCGAACAAATCTTTGATTTCATGAGGCAGGCGCAGCAGCGTATAGCCTGCGGTCGTCGCGCCGGCGGCGTGCGCCGCCTCAAGGATGCGGTCGAGTTCGTGATCGTTGAGCCCTGGAATCATCGGCGCCGCCATGACACCGGTTGGCACGCCGGCTTTCGCCAACTGCCTTATCATTTCGAGACGGCGGTGGGGAGCGGAAGCGCGCGGCTCCATCTTGCGCGCAAGCTCCGGCTCCAGCGTTGTCACCGAAACGAAAACGCAGGCGAGGTTGCGCGCGGCCATCGGCGCCAGAATATCGAGGTCGCGCCCGACCAGAGCGGATTTGGTCACGATGCTGAAGGGATGGGAAAAACGCGCGAGCACCTCCAGAACCTGACGCGTGATGCGCAGCTCCCGCTCGATCGGTTGATAGGGATCGGTGTTGGTCCCCAGCACCATGGGCGCGCAGCGATACTTCCGGTCCCGCAGCTCGGCATCGAGAAGCCTGCCGGCCTCCGGTTTGACCAGCAGCCGGGTTTCGAAATCAAGCCCCGGCGATAGGCCGAGATAGGCGTGGCTCGGCCGCGCGAAACAATAGATGCAGCCATGTTCGCAACCGCGATAGGGATTGATCGACCGGTCGAAAGGGATATCGGGCGAATCGTTACGCGCGATGATCGTGCGCGTTGCGTCATGGGTGATCGTGGTCTTGAGCGGCGGCAGATCTTCATCCAGCCACCAGCCATCATCGGTGGCTTCGCGCGATTCTCCATCGAAGCGACTGGCCGGGTTGCTGACCGCGCCCCGACCCTTTCGCAACCCCGGTTGGGTTCCGGGAGCCTGCCCGGTGTTTGCCCGCACAGATAAGGGCCTGGTTTCGTCCATGTCCCATTATGAGCGCCGGTGGGAACATTTCAAGAACATAGTTCTGCCAGCGGCAACGGGTTTGGTCCACTCCACTCGCGCCGAACGCTCTGGATGGCCGCCGCGTCGAGATTGGCGGCGATACAGTCGGCGACGTGCGCCAGCACCGCGGGATCAACCGAGCCGGCCAGCCGCTCCGCTTCGCGCTCGACCCGAAAGCGAATGAAGAATGTAATGGTACGCAGCCAGGTCAGCCGGCGCATCGGCAGCAGCCAGGGGCAAAGCGCCGTGGCCCTTTGGCGGCCGATGCGATCGAGATAGTCGCGGTAGAAGGCCAGCGTATCGGAGGGGGAGAGCGTCCTGCCACAGTCGGGGTCCCAGTTCGTGGAAGGGCGCAGGCTGGCATGGGCGAGATCGATGGCAGGCGATCCGTAGGCGGATTTTTCCAGATCCACGAGTATCGCTTTTCCGTCAGGGCGGATCAGGAAATTGCCGGGATGGGTATCGGTGGCGATCAAAGCGCGCGGTGAGCGCACCGCGCTGCCATCGCGTGCGAAGTCTCGTGCCCAGGTTATCTCTTCCTCGATGGCCGACCGCGCCGGCCGACTCAGCCCGGCGCCGGGCAGCCTTGTCGTCTGGCGTTCCACCGCCGCCAGGGTTGCGGCAAAGGGATCGGCGAAGTCGTTGAGCGGGGGTCTAACCTCCGGCGCCGGGAGCGGCAGGTCGTGAATCCGTGAGAGGCTTTCGGCAAGGGCGGGAAGCTCGTCGGGAAGGCGCGGCGGACGGCCGACGATTTCCTCGACCAGCAAGGCGCCAAAGGGCAATCCAGGGGCGACCGGGAGACAGGCGTGCAGCCGCGGCGTCACGCCCGATGGCGCGGCGCGTTCAAAACATGCCGCTTGATAGAGAAGGTTGTCGGCGGGCGACAACCCGATCTGACTTGAGAGTGGCACGCGCAGCACGCGGCCGCGCCGAGCCAGCCGCAAATGCAGATGAGCCAAACCCTTCGCCGGCAGGGCCTGAAAGTCGGCCAGTCGCAAATCGGCGAGATCGGGCCGGGAAAGGAGAGCGGCGTGAAGCACCGCGAGATCGAACATCTGCCGAGACCGGTATCCCTGGAAATGACGCATAATGTGCGTCCATGAGGCGCCACAGCAAAATACTTCTCACCGGCCGGCCCTGCACCGAAAGAAAATGTTCTCCGTCATCATCCCGACGCTGAATGCTGCCGCGGGGCTGGAGACAACGCTGGCGGCGCTGGCGGAGGCGAAGGCCAGCGATGGCCAATTCGAGATCGTCGTCGTTGACGGCGGTTCGCATGACGGCACGCCCGACCTCGCCGCCCGCCTGGGCGCGAGGTTGATCGCGGCACCGCGCGGGCGCGGCGTTCAGCTCGCCGCCGGCGCCAAAGCGTCGTGTGGACCTTGGCTCCTGTTCCTTCACGCGGACACGGTGCTGGAGCCGGGGTGGAGCGGCGCCGCCCGCACATTCATCGCGAGGCCAACCGCCAAGACCGAGGCGGCCGCGTTTCGCTTCGCTCTCGATGACGATGCGCCGGTCGCGCGACGGCTGGAAAAAGCGGTCGCCTGGCGCTGCCGCGTTATTGGCCTCCCTTATGGCGACCAGGGATTGTTGATCCACCGCGACTTCTACGATTCTCTCGGCGGCTATCGAACTTTGCCGCTGATGGAGGATGTGGATTTCATTCGTCGCGTCGGTCGGCGTCGCATCGTCATGTTGGACAAAGCGGCGGTGACCTCGGCGGCGCGCTATCGGTGCGACGGTTATCTCCGCCGCGGCCTGCGTAACCTCCTGTGCCTGTCGCTCTATCTGGCCGGCGTACCGCCGCGCCATATTCTGCGGGTTTACGGATGAGGCCCAACCGCCATCTCGTCATCTTCGCCAAGGCTCCGGTCCTTGGACAGGTGAAGCGCCGCCTTGCCGGCGGGATTGGGGCGGTGGCCGCGCTGCGTTTCTACCGCTCGACGTTGACTGGATTGATTCGCCGCGTCGGCCGGGACCGGCGCTGGAATTGTTGGCTAGCGGTCACGCCCGATCGCTTGGCGCGGCCGGGTCAATCCTGGAGCCATGGATTACCGGTCCTTCCTCAAGGCACCGGCGACCTCGGGGCACGTATGGCCCGGGTGCCCCGTCGCCTGCCGCCGGGGCCGGCCGTCATCATCGGCAGCGACATTCCGGCGATTGAAAGCGCTCATGTCGCACGAGCCTTTGTGTTGCTCAACCGTCATGACGCCGTGTTTGGTCCCGCGGCCGATGGCGGCTATTGGCTGGTCGGCCTGCACAACAGACGGCTACCCTTCAGGCTTTTTAGCAAGGTTCGCTGGTCTACGGCCGATGCACTCGCCGATACCTTGGCCGGTTTGCCGAGTCGTTGGCGCATCGCGTGCTGCGATAACCTCCACGACATCGACGATGCCGACGGCTTGGCGGCGTGGCGCAATCGCTCGCCCGCAATGAAAAAGGCCTCACCCGCCGGGGTGAGGCCTTTGTAGCGAAGCGCGGCTAGGATTTTCTGGCCGCGGAGGACAGCAACTCGGCGACCTGTTTGTCGCTCAGTTTATGGTGATAGAACAATTCGTAGAATTCGCGGGCGGCCGCGGCGAGATCGGTCTGCGGCACCTGCGGATACAGGACGTTGATCAGCCAGCGCACGCCGATCAGCCGATTGATGCCCGGCGGATGATCGAACCAGCTGAACGGCAGGTCGGGCGCCAAATAGAACCGTCCCTCCTTGATCGCGCGCAAAGCGCCCCAGCGCGGGTCGCGTTTGGCGTTCTGATAAAAATTGCGCTCAATCGTCAGCACGATATCGGGGTCCCATTGGAGGACCTTCTCAAGCGAGATCGTTGCGATACCCTGCTCGCCCGCGGCGTCGGCGACGTTGATCGCACCGGCGCGATCGAGAAGTTCGACGATGATGGAACCCCTGAGTCCGGTTTCCAGCCCGTCGCGGCCGCGGCCGTAAAATACCTTCGGGCGTTTTGCGACCGGCACCTGGGCCTTGGCGGCATCGACGTCGGCGAGGACCTTTTCAGCATAGGCGGCGAGCTTCTCGGCGCGTTCCGGCGCACCGAGAATGTTTCCCAATTCGCGATACACCTTCGGGATGTTTGAAAATGTGCCGTCGAGGAGAAGGTAGGGAACCTTGAGTTGTTCCTGAACCCGGTCCGCCAGCGATGTGAACCGGTCGTTGATCGTGCCGTAATCGATGATCAAATCGGGGTCGGCCTTGAGCACGACTTCCTTGTTTGCGGTGTCGCCCCGCATGGTGATGCGGCCCAACATCGCCAGATTGGCGTATTCCGGCGGCATGAATTCTTTTTGTTTGTCCGATATCCGCAGGGTCCATCCGAGCTGTTTTTCCGGTGTCAGCGAATAGACCATCACCGAGGCGGGATCCCCGGCGACGAAAACGCGATCGATCTTTTGCGGCAGTGTCACCTTGCGTCCGGCGGAATCGGTGACGACGCGAGTCGGGCCACCGGTGCCTTTGGCACCTTGCCGCGGCTTGATCTTCGCGGCGGTAAGATCGTCCTCGCTGTCCTCCATGTCCGCTTCGTGCGCCCAGGCAGGCCATGCCGCGAGAGTCGCCGCCGAGGCGCCCGCCATTTTCAATGCCGCGCGACGCGAAATTGATGAGGTCATTGATTTCTCCTCCATGCGCCCAATCGAAATCCGGGCCGCAGCGGTTTACTTCTCGACGATGCGGCCTTCAACCCTGGGCGCCACGGAACCCTTTTCGACGATGTGGTCGATGACCAACTGCGACAGCAGGATACCATCGGCCGGATCGATAAGCTTCTTGCCCTTGCCGAGCGAATCAACATAACCGTCGCCGCCGGTGTACATGAAGTCGAGCGTGGCCACGCGATACGTCGCGTTCTTGTCGAGCGGCTTGCCGTTGACGGTCGCCTCCACCAAACGAGCACCCGGATCTTTGTTCTGGTCATAGGTGAATTTGATCCCCGAGACGCCGGGGAACCGGCCGGCGCGGTTGCCAACATCGCTGACGCCGTTTTCGAGCGCGGCCCACAAATCCTCGCCCTTCAATTCGAGCACGACCGAGCGGTTGCCGAAGGGATATTCCTTCAGCACATCCTTTCGCGTGAAGGTGACATTGGCTTCATAGGTTTGGTCGCCGCGAACGCCGCCGGTGTTGAGGATGCCGATTTCGGCCTTCGCCCCGGCGCGCAGGGCATCGGCGAACAGATTGGCGATGGCGGTTTCCCGCGTACGCACGAAGTCGCGGCGGCTGTCGAGCGGCGTCGTTACCTTGCCGACCGGCTGCGACAGTTCCTTTTCGGCGCGATCGTTCCACTTATTGACGATCGGCATGATGGCGGCATCGCCATCGATGTTCTTGGTATCGAACCGGTTCATCGCCGTGCGGAGCGACCGCTCGCCGCCATGAATATTGATGAAGGCGTCGACCTGAACGACATCCTCGCCATTCATTCGGGTCTTCACCAACGGCACGCGTTTGGTGCCAACATTGGTGGCCAGCCTCTCAAGTTCGCGCCCGCCGAGCACGATGTCGATTTCGGGCACCGCCGCGATCAAGGCGCGATCCTCGGTGGTGAGAAGAAAGGTCAGCGCGACGATCAGATGCGCGCCCTGATCCTTGAGTTCCTTCACCGCGGCACGCGCGACTTCGGCGACGGGCAGAAATTTGATCGTCGGTCCGGCGGCCGACTGAAAAGCGGCGTCCGGCGTGATGACCCCCAGGAAGCCAATCTTGATCTCATCGTCGATGGTCTTGATCAAAGTGGTCTTGAGGCCGAGTGGCGTCTTGCCGTCGGCGCCAACGACATTGGCGCCAAGCCAGGGGAATTTCGATTCGGCGATGCGTTGTTTCAGCACATCGGGGCCGTAGGCGAAATCGTGATGACCGACCCCGGCGATGTCGATACCAACGGCGTTGGCCAATTCGATCATCTGCTCGCCCTTGGTGATGCTGGACAACACCGAAGGCGCGAGCATGGCGCCGCCGAAGGTGACGATGGCGTTGGGATTTTTGGCCCTTTCGCGCTTCAAGACCGTCATGAGCTGGGCGAACCCGCCGGCGCCATCGGTCGGCCCGATTTCGTACATGTCGTTGAAGTGGAGGAACGTGATTTTTACTTCATGCGCAATCGCCGCGGCGGCGCCGATGGCAGTGGCCGCGCCGACGGCAATCGCCAGGACCGCCGAATGAATGGTTTTTTCTCGCATGGGTGAAGCCCTCCGATTGCGCGCCCGACTTGCGAACGCGCGCTGCCTGACGCAACGCCCGAGCAGTCTAGCAAATTTTGGCGGGGAAGCGTAATGCCCGTTCGGGAACAGCGGCGAGCGCTCTCCCGATTGTGAACAACGAGGGAGCGTCCGCTCAATTACCTAACAAGCCGGCCGCTTGGAAACCGGCGAGAGGTTAGGCCGGTATTTTCACGGGGCCGTTTTTGCCGACACGGACAAAGTAGACCGGCATTCTTAATTCTCTGAATAAAGATCGGGGCGGATGCTTGCGCGGGAGATGCCCGTTGCTTTCGCAATCTTGGGCACCATTTCAGCGGGGGCCTGCTCCCATTGCTGTACGGCTTGACGCGATATTTTGAGGCGGCGCGCGAGTTCGCTTACGCTGATTCCGGCCCGCTCAAGTGCTTTTCTCAGTGCAGATTTCTTCATGGGCCGAAGCGATAGCATAGCCGGGCAATGCATGTTTTTCTTATGCTCCTGCAAGCGCGGCATCAATTCCACGAGGTTGCAGGGCCGATGGCGGTTGTCGAGCTGCCATTTGAGGATTTCCTCCCAGCCGTCGCGACAGCCATTGGGCGAACCGGGCAATGCAAAAAGATAGGTGCCGCCGGCCACCCCACCGGTCGCGCGTGACTGGATCGTGGAGGTCTTGACCTTCGGATAACTCAACATGCGGAAGAGTTCGCCGAAACCCTCGATCTCCTTTTCATAGACCGATTTGAAGGCCTCGGGGGTGATGTCGCGGCCGGTGACGCCGGTACCGCCGGTGGAAATGACGACGTCAACGGCTGGGTCGGCGATCCAAGCCTTTAGTTTGGCGACGATGGCGTCCCGTTCGTCGCGCACGATCGCCCTCGCCACGACATGGTGCCCGGCGCCGCCAGCCAAATCCACGAGTGTCTGGCCGGATTTGTCATCCGCCTCGGTCCGTGTATCCGAGACGGTGAGGATTGCGATGTTGACCGGAAGAAATGGACGGGTTTCGTCGATCCTCGACATCGATCAATTGTCGTTGTTGAAGGCGATCCGGGCACGCTCGCCCAGGGCGCCAGAGTAGATCGCGTGACCGCCGGCGGCAAGGGCGGTCAGGCTCGGCGCCGGGCGCCCGAGTTGCTCGCTATACAGCCAGTAATTGAACATCACGCGGGTGATGAAATGGCGCGTCTCGCGCGACGGCAGGGCCTCGATAAACAGCAAGGAATCCTCGCCGAGTTCGCGCGTCTTCTGCCAGCGGGCGAGGTTGCCCGGCCCGCCATTATAGGCGGCCGCGAGCAGGATGAGGTTGCCCTGGACCGATTCATGCTCAAGAAGCTGCCGCAGATACTTGGCGCCGAGCGTTACGTTGAGTTCCGGATCGAAGAGAAGGTCTTGCTGGCCCTTGCCCATGTTCTGGCCCTGGTCGAGGAACCGGGCCGTCATCGGCATGATTTGCATCAACCCGCGGGCGCCGGCTTGGCTCTTGGCCATGGGGTTGAAAGCCGATTCCTGGCGCATGAAGGCGTAAACCAAGGCGGGATCGACCTCAAAACCCTTGGCCGGGCGCCATTTCGGTATCGGATAAAGGGCCCCGTCCAGCGGCAGACCCAAGGCCTCACCCTGTTCGCGACCCAGCCGCATGGCTAGCGCCGGCATGTTGGCCCGCATCGCAATCAAAAGCAGCCCCTCTTGGCGATCGGCCGGTACCATCATGTAGAGCCGCTTGAGTTCCGCCTCCGCCCGCGCCGATTCACCGATCTGGATAAGGGCGAACATCCGCCCGCCAGCCGGCAGTCGGTTGAATTGATTGATATTTTCATCATTCAGGTCGGGCGGCGTGAAATTAAAGCCAGAGGGCAGACCGAGCGAGCGGCGGGCAAGTTGCCCGTAGAACGTCCGCGGCTGCTCGGCGGCGACCTGGAGCCAATGGTTCACAGACTGGGGCCGGCCCGCGCGCAGATGAACGCGCCCGGCCCAAAATGCCCCGGCCGCCAAATCCCAGCCCGATGCGCCGGGCAACACGGCAAGCGCTTCAAAATGGCGGCGGGCGCTATCGAGATTGCGCAGGCGCCACGCGGCGAGACCCGCCGTCCAATGGGCGCGCGGCAACAATTTGCCCGAACGTTCAGCCGCAGGCCCTGCCAAAGCCAAGGCCCGGGCTTCCTGGCCATTAACGAAGTGAGCCGCCGCGATTTCCGACTTCATTTGATCGAGTTCGGCGTCGCTGAACAGCCGCGCATCGCGCGTGGGGAGATGCGTTTCCGCACCCACGCTGTCGCCGGCGCGCAAACGAGAACGAATGGCGTCCTTAAGCGCCGAGACCCGCTTAATCTGATCGGGGGGCAGATCCGATCGCCCGACGATGACCTGGATTGACGCACCATTGTCATCACCCTGCCAAGCGGCATTAAACACCGTGCCGATGGGCTTGGCCGGCGGCTTCGCACCCTTCGGCTGCCGCTTGAGTGCAATGCGGTAGAGAGCCGGCGCGTCGGCATGGTCGTTATATTCGGCCAACCAAGCCGCCAATTCGGGGTACGTCGTTTTGTAATTTTTGTGCAGATACCGTTCGGCCAGGATGTGGCCCAAGAGCCGCCGGTCCTTCAGGCTTCGGACGGCCTGATCCGCCGCCGCCCAATCCTCAACCTTTTGAAATTGAAATATTTTTCTGTACAGATCGGTGTCGGCCGCAGACAGCGGCCGCGGCAGATCAAGCGAATTGCTGGGGATGGCATTAGGCGGAACCGCGGCCAAGCCAAACACCCAGATCGGCCTGTTGGTCTGCGCCCAGGCATGGGTCGAGATCGCCGCGAAGACAACAGCGGCAACAAGCCCCACGCTGGTGGCTGCTCCGAACCGCAACCCGCGGCTCAGCCTCTCCCCGTGGGGCAGGATTTTTATTTGACGCCCCATTGACCGGCACCATAGGGGGGCTTGGTGACGGCGGGCAAGTCAAAATTTCCATGAGCGTCCGAAAAAATTGTGGAAAAGTCAATTTTTATTATTATTAATCATATACTTAAACTACTTATGATATTTACTCTTAATCGCAATAAGGTCGCGCCACGCCTCGCGCTTCTGCGCGGGCGACCGCAACAAGAAGGCGGGATGAAAGATCGCCATGGTTTCAATCGGCTGCGCCCGACTGCTGGAACGATACATGAACCAACGGCCGCGCAATTTCATGATCCCTTCACTGGTGGCCAGCAGCGCCTTGGCCGAGGTGCCGCCGACCAGCACGAGGATGGTTGGATTGACCAATTCAATATGTCTTTCAACGAAAGGAAGGCAGGCCGCGATCTCCGAGGCGGTCGGCTGACGATTGCCGGGTGGGCGCCAAGGTAAAATGTTTGTGATGTAGGCGCTGCCGCGGTCGAGGCCGATACATCCGATCATACGATCGAGAAGTTGGCCGCTGACGCCGACAAACGGCTTGCCCAGCCGGTCTTCGTCGGCGCCCGGTGCCTCCCCGACGAACATGATACGGGCGCTGGGATTGCCGTCACCGAATACCAGATTGGTGGCCGTGGCTTTCAGCGAGCAGCCCTCGAACGCCGCGATCGCCGCCTTGAGTTCCTCCAGGTTTCCGGCCCTGGCGGCGAGAGAGCGGGAATCGGACATGGGTGTTGCCGCCGCGGCCGGGCTGGCAACGCGAGATGCGATCACAGGTTCTCGCGGGTTTGCCGGCTGCGCCGGGCGGGGATCACTTTGGGCGAACCGATCGATCGGTCGGTCGCCGATGGCTTCATCCGCTCCCATGGCAATATGCCACCGGAGTTGATCCAATAATGGCCGCGGATTCATGGAGTGGCCGCCACGGAGTTTGCGAACGCCTGCGTCTTGGTGCCGCATTGTTTCGTTGCGGCCATTGCTTCTATATAATTAGATGGTACGCGCAAGACGCCAATCAGAATAGAACCGCCCCAATTTGGGGTTGAAAATGGGAGCGCCCTCGATGCAGAATTTTTCGCGCCGCCTCGGCGGCACTTTGGTTTTGGCTCTGACGGCCCTGCTGGCCGCAGAAACCTATGCGCAGCAAGCCAGACCGATCACCTACAATTCGCCGATCCTGCTGCAATCGGCCCGGTTCAACGGAAATGTCTGGTCGAACGCCCAAAGCCGGCACCGCCGGGATTCGGCGGAGGTCTTGGTATCGGACAACGCGCAGCGCGATAAGGGCGGCGCCGCGATCTATGTTCTCCGCAAGGTTGGAGACATCGAAGACAAGGGTGAGGTCAAATTCGGCGACAAGTTTGAAATCTGGTCCTTTTTCACCGCCCCTGGCCGCCCCGACAACGCCGGGGTCTTTGAAGACGGGCGCGTTCTTTCGGTCGTCGATGACAAACATCCCCAATTCGGCGTCGGTTTCAACGAGTTGGTTCTTTACAATTCAATGGCCGGCGACGGCCCGATCAGCACATCCTTCCGTATTGCGCCGGTCGAAAGCGGCAAGACGGGGACCGTGCGCGCCGGCGACAAATTCAATCTCATTGCCAGCGTCTTGGGCAGGGAAGCCCCGCTGCGTGTGGTCAAAGGCTCTCGGTACCCCACCGGCGAGTGGAATTCGGTGATCGTCGGCGGCAAACCGCCGCAAGACGCCGACGACCCCAACGCCACGGCCTTCATGCTCCAGGTCGCGGAGCGCAACCCGCAAAACGACAAGGGTTTCGACGCCTCCAAGAAGAACTAGACGTCCCGGCGCACTACGCCCGGCCAACGCAAGAAAGGCCCTCTCGAATCGAGAGGGCCTTTCTCTTCGTTCAAATGGCCGCCGGCTGAGCTGCCTGGCACGGATGGCACCGATCGGTGTCGGTGCGGGCGGCGGCGATTTCAATCACGTCCCATCGCTCGGGCGCACCGCAATCGGCATCCGAACGGCCGGTTCAATGGATCATGTAGGCGACCGTTACCGTGCTCCAACCCTCGACCTTCGCCCCCTTCGCATCGCCGCGCTTTTGATCCCCGACATACCGATAGAGCGGCTTGTCGGAGTAGGCCCATTGCCGCTTGCCGTCTTCCCGCCTCATGAAATCGAGTTTGCCGTAGCCCGCGGTCGCCTTTTCGTCGGCGAGAAGGGGCAGCCAGGTCTGCGGACAGGCTCCGGCGCACGTTGCCTTGTTCGGCGGGTCGCGGTCGAAGGTATAAACCGTCAATCCGGAACCATCGGCCAGGATGATTCCGGCCTCTGTCTCCTGGATGCTCATTGGCCCGATGTCCTCATCGACCATGATCTCGGCGCGGATGCCGGGCACGGACGCCACGACCAACGCTACCGCCACGGCTACCAAACGCAATGCTGTACTGCCCATCTTCGCTGTACTGCCCATCTTCGCTGTACTGCCCATCTTCGCTGTACTGCCCATCTTCGCTGTACTGCCCATCTTCGCTGTACTGCCCATCTTCGCTGTACTGCCCATTCGCCCTCCTAATCTCACAAGTCGCCTGACCGCAACCACATCCGAAACCCTCCGGTACACAACCGCCGGAGGGCTTCGGAATTCGCGGGATGCCTTAGTGTTTGTGGTCGTCGATCGTCATTGGCATGGATTTGCCCGCGGCGGTGGCGCCGGCGGCGGCCGCGCCCCGCTTCTCGAAGCTGATGACGGTGAAGGCGCCGTTCACGCGGTCGGGCACGAAGTGAATGACATCGCCGGCCTTGAGCTGGTTAAGCATGGCGGGATCGGCGACCTGAAAAATCATGGTCATGCCGGGCATCTTGAGGCTCTCGATGGGCCCATGTTTGATCGTGACTTTCTTGGCGTCCATGTCGACTTTCATGACCTCGCCATCGACATGCGGGCCGGCGGCCACCGCCACATTCGGGGTTCCAAAGACCAGGCCGAGGGCAAGGATCGGCCCAAGGGCGAAGATTGAGATGAATTTCGTCATTGTGATTCCTCCAGTTGAAAGACGTTGTGATTTCAAGACTTCAGCAGGCGTGTGGAAATTATACTACTCGGGCCGGTCATTTGTTAACGACGATGGTGCCCTTCATTCCGGCTTCGTAGTGGCCGGGCTTGAGGCAACCATAGGCGAACTGGCCGACCTTGGTGAACTTCCAAAAAATCACGCCGTTCTTCCCCGGTGGAAGCGAAATTGCGGAGGGCTCATCGTGTTCCATTTCCGGAAATTCCTGCATGAGCTTGGCGTGTTCCACAAGATCGGCGACCGTCCCCAGCATCAGTTCATGGTCAGCGACGCCGCGGTTTCTAATGTTGAACCGAATCGTTTCGCCCTGCTTGATCGTTAATTTCGCGGGGCTGAAGCGCATCGATCCGTTATCGAGCATGTCGACTTGAACCGTGCGCGCCTTGGCCTTTGGGTCGCCCGGCTCTCCGAAGGCCACGACATGACCCAAGTTTCCCACGGGACCGTCATGCGTGTGCCCGGTACCGGCGGCTAAGGCGGCGCCGGAGAGAACGGCCATCACGGCCGCCTGAAACAGAACGCGCATTATCGTGCTCCCTCTATTCGGTATGATTCCATATGCTGTTACTTAGGACTTAGACGTCGCCTTTCCACTCATAGGCCAGGGTGCCCGGCGGGTGCCGATACCAACCGGGATCGCGATAGTCGTTACGGGCCAGCCCTTCCCTTACCTTCACCACCGTGAACATACCGCCCATCTCCAGGGGACCGAACGGCCCCGTACCGGTCATCATCGGCAACGTGTTGTCGGGCAGCGGCATTTCCATTTCGCCCATGTCGGCCATGCCGCGTTCACCCATCACCATGTAGTCGGGGACGAGCGAGATAATGCGTTTGGCGACACCGCGATGATCGACGCCGATCATCGTTGGAACGTCGTGGCCCATCGCATTCATGACGTGATGGGATTTATGACAGTGGAAGGCCCAATCGCCCGGTGCGTCGGCGTCGAATTCGAGGGCGCGCAGCGAGCCGATCGGCATGTCAACCGTGGTCTCCGGCCATTGCGCGCCGGGCGGCACCCAGCCGCCATCGGTGCCGGTGATCTTGAAATTGAAGCCATGAAGATGAATGGGATGATTGGTCATCGTTAGATTGCCGATGCGGATGCGCACGCGGTCGCCAAGCCGCACCGGAAGTGAATCGATGCCGGGGAACACACGGCTGTTCCAGGACCAAAGGTTGAAGTCCAGCATCGTATTGACCCGCGGCGTGTAGCTGCCCGGCGCGATGTCGTAGGCGTTGGTCAGAAAGACGAAATCGCGGTCGACGCGACGCTGATTGGGGTCGCGCGGATGCACGACGATGAACCCCATCATGCCCATCGCCATCTGGACCATTTCGTCGGCGTGCGGGTGGTACATGAAGGTACCGCTATGCTTCATCTCGAATTCGTAAACGTAGGTCTTGCCGGCAGGGATTTGCGGCTGGGTCAGGCCGCCGACGCCATCCATGCCGTTAGGCAGGAGAATGCCGTGCCAATGGATCGTCGTGTGCTCCGGCAACCGGTTAGTGACAAAGATGCGCAGCCTGTCGCCCTCCACGCATTCGATGGTCGGGCCGGGGCTTTGGCCGTTATAGCCCCAGAGATTGGCCTTCATCCCCGGCGCCATTTCGCGCACCACGGGCTCGGCGATGAGGTGGAACTCCTTCCAGCCATTGTTCATGCGCCAGGGCAGCGACCAACCGTTGAGCGTGACCACGGGGTTGTAAGGGCGTCCGTCCCGCGGCACCAATGGCGGCTGGGTCTTGGGCGAGTCCTGGATCGGTGCTTCCGGCAACGCCGCGATCGCCGAGCGGGTGACGGCACCAGCCGCAAGCAAGGCCGCGCCAGCCTGTATGAAGTCCCGTCTGCTTACCATGGTCGATGGCTCCCTGTTCCGTTCAATGCCCGCCACCCGCCGACCCGCCCGGCATGTTCGCCGTCGTCATACCGCCGGCGGGCGACGACCCCGGAGAGCCCGCGGTCAGGGCCGTGTCGAGGTCGGCATCGGCGAGCCAGAAATCGCGCAAGGCCTCGATAGCGCCGGTGACGCTGGCGATTTGATCGCGGGCGTCGGCCAGCAACTCGAAGACGCCGATCAACATGCCGTTGTATTCCAGGAGTTGTTGCTCGGAGATGACCTTGCGCAGGGGCACGATCTCCTCACGGTAATGTTTGGCAATCTCATAGGCGGCGCGATAGCCGCCGTAAGCCTCGCGGATTTCCGATCGCGCATTGATGGCGATGTCGGACACACGATTGACCGCCTGCATGTACCGGGCTTCAGCCTTGGCTGTCCGCGCACCGCCCCAATCGAAGATGGGCAATGCGATTTCCACTTCAAATCCGCGTTGCTGCGGCTCCGGCTCAGGTTCCGCGGAAGCTTCGGAAACGCGGTTCCATTGATAACCCGCATGAAGGACATTAACGAAACGAGTCACACGCGTGAGGCCGAGCGCAGACGCCACCGCCTCGGCGTCCTTGCGCGCGGTCAGGATATCCAGCCTTTGGTTCAGGGCGGTGGCCTCGATATTCTGTAATTCCCTGGGCAGCGTCGGCGGGTCCGGAAGCCGGCCGGGCAGGGTGAATTGCAGTTCGGCGCCCCACAGCCCCATGAGCCGGATGAGCTTCTCGCGCGCGACCATCGTGGCGGTTCGCGCCCGCGCCAGCTGCGTGGCGACTTGGGCGTAAAACACACGCTCGCGCGCTTCCGTCAGCCGGTTGAAATTGCCGGCGCGGCGCATCCGCTCCGCCAGATCGGCGCTGGCATCGGCCGCCATCTTCGCCTGCTCGGTGTATCGCAATATCTCCTGCGCGGCGACCGCGCTGTAATAGGCGCGGCGCGTATCGGCGGCGAGACTGAGCACTTCGCCGGCAACCGAATATTGGGCGCGCTTGAAACGCTCGGCCTCGATCCGCATCTCGAACGGCATCGTTAAGACACCGAGAACATCGATCGCGATGCTGCGCTCGATTTCGGTAAGCGCGCCGGTTCGCATCAACCGCGCGAACGAAAACGTCGGGTTCGGAAGCCTCCCCGCCTGGACGTAATCCGCCTCGGCGGCGAGCAGTTCGGCAAAGCTCGCCTGGAGGCCGCGATTGTTCAAAAGTGCAATCTGCACCGCGGCATCGGCGGTAAGGGGCACGGCTCTCAACGCGGCGACCCGCGAGCGCACGAATTCGGCGTCCTCTTCGGTCTTGATCCACCTGACTTCCTTGCCGATCTTCTCGCTGGCGACCTGCCGGGCGACGCCCAACCCGCCATCATCCGAGAACGTCGCGCAGCCGCCCACGATCAAGGCGGCCGCCGTGATCGCCATCGACCGGCGCCTTGACCTGGTCATGGGCGTCTTTCACCCGGAATCGTGGGTGTGGTGGAAGGTCTCGGTGCGGTTTCCGCCGCTGGAAGGTCGTCGATGTGGCCCATATGGCCGCCAAGACGCCACATCTCGTCGTTCGCCGCGCGCCACGATCCCAATCCCTGGTCGGGAGCGGGGCGGTAGGTCGAGAAGACGGATTCGTGCCGATAGGCCGGGGCCGCCGCCTGGGGCGACACCGGATCGCGCATGGGTGCGGGCAGACCCGCGACACACCCGGCACTCGCTGCTGCCGCCAAGAAAATCGTCCAGACACGCATTCGCGCCATCAGGCCGCGGTACATCGTATCGGTAGCGGGACTGTTCAAACGTAATCCTCCGGATCCTCGCGACGTGGCAGCGGCGCAACCACCGCGATTTCTATGCGCCGTTTGTATCGGCTTTATTTCAAGAGATGCCGGAAACGTAGCAAAGCGACCCACCACCGATCTCAGCGATCTTCATGGTTTCTCCTTCTCTCTGCGCCGCGCGCGTGCGCCACAAATCAGGTTTTCTTAGCGTTACCGGCGATACATTTCCGAATTGCCTTGCATGTAACATATCAAACCCCTGGTCCCATCCTTTGGCATATTCGGGCTCGCTGGCGATGCGTGCGTTGTCCCTCCTCTGCATCGGCGGACTCAAGCCGGCCGCCACCTTCCCGCTGGCGCAACCGTCGTCGAAGCCCTGTGTGAATGACGTCGACTGTGCCGTCCCAATTGGGGCACAGGAAACCGCCAGTCCGATAATGACGGCCGCGGCCAGCGCCGCGTGCGCGATATTCGTTGAATTCATTGTTGTCCCCTTCGTTGGTTGTGCCCTTGGTTGCGAGAACAACAAGAATGCTAACGATCTATTGTAACTCTTCAATTTCACAAACATTTCCACTGAGTAACCAAAACAGAAAAGTTGTAACTTAGATGACGGCGGGTCGACACGTCGAACACACGCCCGCCGTACGTCATATTTTGATATTTTGTCGTTTTGCGATGTTTGAAGACTGCCCGTCGGTGGGCACTCCGGCAACTTCACATGTCGTGCCCGGAAATCGGGACCACGTGCCAGACATTGCCAACCTTGTCGCCGGTGAAATCCCCAGGCTTGGCATCCTTGGAATAGCGATACAGCGGCTTTTCCTCATAAGCCCACTGCTTGCTGCCGTCGTCGCGCGTAATGACCGACAGCTTGAAACCCTTGGCGCCGCCGGTGTAATCGGCAGCGGATACCGGCGGCCACGTCTCGGCACAGGTTCCGTTACAGGTGGATTTGCTGGGTGTGTCGCGGTCGAAGGTATAAAGGACGAGGCCCTTCCTATCCGTAAGGACGGGGCCGGCCTTGGTGTAACCGTCGACCTCAAACGGCGTAATATCATCGTCAGCCATGAAGGCGGCATCGGCGGCAATTGGGCCGAATGCAACACAGGCGGCCAACAATGCGGATTTCAACGGTGACATGGCGATTTGCTCCTCCTCAAGTCTCTTCCATTGCCTTCCGGGGGCTGCCTTGTCCCCACGGCAGAAGGCCGATTAAAGACGCACTCTGTATATCTGAATTATTTCTAATAGGCGCCATTAACGCCGCGCGCCTGCCGAACTAAGGGTTTGGGCGAGGCGCAACGCGCGGTGTTGCTGTCGTTGATGGCACATAGGGAACGGTGCACGCACACTATGCCACCATTGTGATGCGAGCACCCATTCTCTTCTGGGTGCTCGATACGCCTGATCGACGTGCGCGCGCTACTTTGCGGCCAACTCCGGATAGTTCGCCCGGATCGTCTTGAGTGTGTCCTTGAGTTGATCGAACATGGCTATAGACGCCGCCTTGTTGCCAAGATCGCCGGCCGTGTCCAGGCCCGCTGCCAGTCGGGGGATCAGTCTACTGTCCGCCTTGATTTTTGTGCTTTTGTCGGCCGGCAGAGAACTAGATTGAGCCAGCAACGCCGCGATCAAATCGCGAACGTTGAAAGCATGATTGTGCAGTTCCGTGACGGTACCCGCTTGGATCAACTTGGCCGCCGTATCGACCTCTTTGTCAATCGATTGCCAGATGCCAGAAACTGTCTTTGGAATCTCGATCGCCGGGGCTTTCTGCGCGTACGCCGCTATGGCCCAAACGAAACTCGCAACCAGCGACACCGCACACAGAAAGGCCTTGCCCCCAATTTGCTTCAGCATGGGTTTCCTCCATTTGAAAGATCAGGATTGCAGAAGTCGCACGAAAGCTAGGCTTAGTAAAGCTAGGCTTAGTAAGGAGACTGAGCCCTACCTGTTTTCTGCGGCGATGCCATTACGAGTTGCAACTCGCAAGGCATAGCTACGGCACGGCCCAGCGCCGAGGTGGCCGCAGAGTAGAAGCCTTGTGTATCTGCATTATTTCTGGAAAGAGCCCATCACTTGCTTAAGGCGGCCCCGAGCTTGCGAGAGCGGGGTCGTGGGACCGCTTACGAAGCCGGAAGAGTCACCAACGCGCGCAGCCCGCCGCCGCCGAGGTTTTCCAACCGAACCTCGCCGCCATGGCTGCGAAATACCGTCCTAGCCAATGACAATCCCAGCCCCACCCCACCGGTGTCGCGGCTTCGTGACGGCTCCAACCGGATGAACGGCTTGAAAACCACCTCTTCTTTGCCGGCCGGAATTCCGGGTCCAGAGTCGTCGATGGTGATCACGGCGGCACCGTCTTCAATACGCAAGGCTATCTGCGCTCGATCGCCGTATTTGATCGCATTGTCCACGAGGTTTGAGAAGGCGCGCTTCAACGCCAGCGGGCGGCCGATGGTCACGCATGCAGCATGTTTTTCCACGGACACCCGGCATCCCCGATCGCTGGCCTCGCTTGCGATCGTATCGAGCAGCGAAGCAACATCAATGCGACGCATATCTTCCCCTGCGGCGTCGTCACGCAAATACGCAAGGGCGCTGTTGACCATGGCCTCCATCTCGCGCAAGTCGGTGAGCATTCTCTCTTGCTGTTCGTCGTCCTCGATCAGCTCGGCGCGCAACCGAAGCCGGGTTAGCGGTGTTCGCAGGTCGTGCGACAACGCCGCGAGCATCTGCGTCCGCTCGCCGAGAAGCTGGCGAATGCGGGATTGCATATCGTTGAACGCGCGCACCGTTCGGCGAACGTCCGACGGGCCGGATTCGGGAACCGGCGCGGCATCGACATCGCGACCCAGCCTTTCCGCAGCTTGGGCGAACGTCCTCAACGGGCGGGTGGTCGCCCGCATGAGCCAGATTCCCAACGGCACGATGGCCAGGGCCATGAGAATGGTCGAGCCGAGAACGCCGGTGAAGGTGCCCCCCGGGATTTGCAGCAACGCGGTGCTGGCGTTGATCCAGCTTCCGTCGGCGAGCCGAACCGAAATCAGAATGAAGTGCGGGGGAACATTGTCGGCCGTCGTCGAATAGCCGACGCGCAGCCCGTCGTCAGGGATGGTGGGAAACAGCGCGCGCAGTTTTTGGTGCATCTCCGCGAGGTTTTCGTCGGTCGGCTCGGCGGCGCGCACGAAGCTCTGGTGATCCCAATGCGTGTCGATGGCCCCGCCCCCGGCGGCATGGGCCACCCTTTCGCGGTCGCTTTCGGGCGCCGCCTCGACGAGCCGCTTGATCGCGACCATTTGTTCGGCGAATTGCGCCTCGCGCGTGGCTCCGAGCTGCTCGGCAAGATCGAATTGATAGAAAACCAGGCTCGCCGCGTGCGACACCAGAAGCGCGATCAACAACACGCCGATCGCCTGTGTCGTCAGGCTGCCCGCGATCCAGCCCTTTATCATGATTCGACCGCCGCCGCGAAGACATAGCCGGCCGCGCGCACGGTCTTGATGAATTTCGGCTCCTTCGAATCGGGTTCGATCTTCTGGCGCAGGCGGCTGACCAAGATGTCGACGCTGCGATCGAAGGGAGTGGCATTGCGTCCGCGGGTCAGATCGAGGATCTGATCGCGCGTCAGAATCCGCTTCGGATGTTCGACGAAGGCAATAAGCAGGTCGAATTCGCCGCCGGTGAGGTTCACAAGGCGCCCATCCGGGGCAACAAGTTCACGGCGCATGGAATCGAGGATCCAACCTTCAAAGCGGTAAGCATTACCGCCACGGACCCCTCTGGTTCTGTCGTTGCCCTCGCTTCTCCTTAGGACGGCTTTGACCCGGGCAAGCAATTCACGGGGGTTGAAGGGCTTGGGAACGTAATCGTCCGCACCGATTTCGAGCCCGACGATGCGGTCCGCATCGTCGCCCATCGCGGTCAACATGATGATTGGAATGGCCGAATGTTGCCGGATCCCGCGGCAAATCGAAAGACCGTCCTCGCCCGGCAACATCAGATCGAGAATGACAAGATCGATCGGGTTGGCGTCCAACGCCGCGGCCATTTGCCGCCCATCACCCGTCGTCGTGACCTTGAAGCCATGTTTGGCCAGGAAACGCGACAGCAGGTCGCGAATTTCGCCGTCGTCATCAACGACAAGTATATGGGGCAAGGCAGCCACGGCCACAAGTTTAGCGCAACGGCCCGCGCCATTCACTGACGGACGACCAAAGCCCGCGGGATCGAGATTCATGAAAAAGGGCCGGTCGGGTGAACCCCAACCAGCCCTTCGCGCCATCGAGCCGGCCCGGCAACGGGCACTGCCGAGTCCCGGAAACCTTCAGGTGCCGTGGACGACACCAACGGCGGCATGGGGCGGCGTACCAAAATCCGCGCCCATCAGCCCCTTGTCCGTGTCCTCGATCGACTTCTCGACCGAGGTGAGCTGCGACAGGCTATCGACCAGCACACGCGTGAGGTTGAAGGCCCGCCGATCCAACAGATTGCAGGGAGCCAAGAGCTGCACACCATAACCTGCGGCCAGCGCCTCGTTCTGCTGTTTTGGATAGGTGCCAGGCTGTAGCGTTGCGGTCAGAAAGCCCATATTGGATTGTTCAAGGGTCGAGATCTTGTCCGCGGGCACGCCGACGACGACGATGTCCTTTTCCGAGGCGAGTTTGGTGATGTCCGCGGCCGGCACGCCGTCACCGACTATCGCGGCGTCCACCTTGCCTTCCCGAAGGAGCTTCAGGGCTTCGGCCGTCGTGGCGGAAACGGTCTTCACGAGGTTGCCGCCAACTCCGCTGGCACTCAAGATCTGTTGGGCGACGACTTCCCCGGCCTCACCTTTTCCAGGCACGGCAACCGTCTTGCCCTTCAAATCGGCGATGGTTTCGATCTTTGACTCCGGCGACGCCAACACTTGCAAGGCGTGAAGATAGAGGACCGCCAATTGGCAAACATTGGTGTGTTTCTTCTTGAAGGGCGCCCGGCCTTCGATGGCGTCCGCGGTTGTCATGCTATTGCCCAGGGCGAGGTCGGCGTCACCATCCTCGATGGCGGTTACGTTGCTCGTGGCATCGCCCGGCATCCATTGAATGGTCGCCGTCGACAAATTGTTTTCCCAAATCGGCTTGAGCGCGGCGGCAAGGGCCGTCCAGACCCCACCTTCCTGACCGGCGGCGAATCTGAAAGTCACGAACTGCGCCGCGGCCGGTGTGGGCGCCGCGATTGCCGCAATAAGCAGAGCCGCCCCCACGCAGCCCTTCCAGAAATGCCGGTCCATGATTTCTCTCCTCAGATTCACAGGCAGAGCCCCGCACCCGCCATCCCGGCGGTCTGCATGGATGGGGAGCATCATGCCATGGGTTCAGCTCGCGAGTCTCTGACCTCGTGGTAAACTCCGCGTGGGCGTGGAGAGAGCGGCCGGCAATTTCGGCCGCTCTCCCCTATCGCCTATTCGTCCTAACTCCAGCTTAGATCGTGGTTACGGAACGGCAAGGCGCGGATACGCTTGCCGGTCGCGCGGAAGACCGCGTTGGCGATGGCCGGAGAGGGCGGGGCGATGGGCGGCTCGCCCGCCTCCGTCAGCTTCGTGCCGCCGGTCAGCCCACCGAAATGGACCTTGATCGTCGGAGTGTCGGCGATGCGAACCATGGGGTAGTCGTCGAAATTGCCCTGAACGACCCGACCGTTGCGAACCGTCAGTTCCTCGTTGAGGGTCTTGTTGATGCCCATGATGGTGCCGCCTTCGAACTGGGCGGTGATACCGTCGGGATGCAGCACCTTGCCGGTGTCGAAGGCGATATCGACGGTATCCACCTTCACGCTGCCATCGGTACTGACCGTTACTTGAACCAAGTTGGCGATGATCGAGGCGTCGTTGGGTTTGCTATTGGGCCAGGCGCCGATGGCAAAACCCTGGGCCGTGCCCTTGGGCAGGTTCTTCTTGCCCCACTCACCCTTGCTGGCCGCTTCGTTGAGGACCTTGAGCCAGGCCGGATCGCTCCATTTGGCGAACAAGCTCCGCCGATAGTCCATGGGGTCCTTGCCGGCGGCGTGAGCCAGTTCGTCGACGAAGGACTCCAGGAAAAACACGTTGGTGTTGTAGCCCGGACCGCGCCACGGTCCGGTCAGCAGGTGGGTGTTGGTCGGAATGGATTCGACCATGAAGTTGGGGATCGTCGAGGCATAAGGAGTGTCGATCAAGACGCCGGTCGAAGGCGTGTGCCCGGCGATGCGGATGACCATGGCCTCGGGCAGACCGTCGGCGCCGAGGACCGCTTGCAGTTTGGCCACCGAAAACGGATTGAACCGGCCCTGGCGCGTGGTTTCTTCGCGCGACCAAATGACCTTGACCGGACGCCCAGGCACCTTTTTGGCGACGGCGACGACCATCCGGGCATCGTCGCCGAAGATACGGCGGCCGAAGGCGCCGCCGGCAGCGGTGGCATGGACCACGACGTTGTTGACCGGCACGCCGGTTTCGATGGCGGCGAGGAGCATGACGTTCTGGCTCGCCTGCGTCGAAATCCACATTTCGATGTTGTTGGCGTTGACCAGAGCGGTGCCGTTCAGCGGTTCCATCAAGGCATGTTCGAGAAACGGCGCCTGATAAGTGGCCTCGACCAGCTTACCGCCCTTTGCGATCACCGCGAGCGGATCGCCTTCCTTGCGGTTGACGGTACCGCCGCCCTGATTGACCGCCGTAATTGCCGTCTTGAAAAAGTCCTCGCTGTTGGTGTTGGCACCCGGACCGTCATCCCATTGAACGGGCAATACGTCGAGGGCGCTCTTGGCATGCCAGAAGCTGTCGGCGATGACCGCGACGGCACTTTGCGGCGCCGGCTCGGCGTAAAGCGTCTTGAGATCGGTCTTCGGCCTGGCTTCGCTCGGGTCGACGACAACAACGCTATGAACACCGGGACGATCCTTGATCGCGTTGAAATCGAAGCTCTTCAGCTTGCCGCCCATGACCGGCGACTGGCGAAGCGCGGCGTAAAGCATGTTCGGGGCCTTCACGTCCAGGCCGAACACCGCCGAGCCGTCGACCTTGCCCTTGACGTCGGTGCGCGGGGCCCGCGCCTTACCCAAAAACGTCCACTGATCCGGCGCCTTGACCGCGGGTTCCTTGTCGAGTTTGATCTGAGCAGCTTGCGCGGCGAGTTGGCCGAAAGCAGCCTTGCGCCCGGACGCGGCGTGTATCACCTCGCCATTATTGACCGTGAGGTCGGCGACGGCGACATTCCAATTCCTCGCGGCGGCGGCCTTCAGTCGCTCGCGAACGCTGGCGCCGGCCTGTTGAAACTGCTCAAGACTCTGATACGAGCGGTTGGAATTGAAGTTGCGCGCGCCGATCTTGCCGGCGAAGACGTTGTTGTTCTTCAGATCCCAATTCGGCTCGGCCGCCAGCACCTTGATCTTGTTCCAATCGCAGCCCAGTTCCTCGCAAACCATCATCGGCAAGGTTGAAACCGTGCCGTTGCCGATCTCAGTCTTGCCAACACGGACGCTCACCGTGCCGTCCGCGGCAATGAGAACCCAAGGATTGATCTCGAAGTCCGCGCCTGTGGCCGCGGTCTGCGCGCCGGCGGGGCCAACGCCCAGCGCCATGCCACCACCGACGGCGGCGGTCGTGACGACAAACTGCCGGCGGTTCATTTTCAATCTATCGGTCATGTGAATGTCCTCCCTTTAGGACTTGGTGTTCTTCGCGGCGAGATGGATCGCGGCGCGGATGCGCTGATACGTCCCGCAGCGGCAGATGTTGGTGATCGTCTTGTCGATGTCGGCATCGGTCGGCTTCGGCTTGCGGGCCAGAAGCGCCGCCGTTGCCATGATCATGCCCGACTGGCAATAGCCGCATTGCGGCACGTCCAGCTCGATCCATGCCTTCTGGACCGGGTGGCTGGAATCGGCCGACAGGCCCTCGATGGTGGTGATCTGCGCGCCGACGACCGAACCGGCCGGGGTGACGCAGCTACGCTTGGCTTGGCCGTTGACATGCACGGTGCAGGCGCCGCATTCGGAGATGCCG
>SHVT01000027.1 GCA_009694125.1 Rhodospirillaceae bacterium
GGGTTCACCACACCGATGTGCAGATGGACGTCTCGACGACCGTACGTTTCCATCCGCTCGAATTGGTCGTCTCGATGCCGGTTCTTCTCGGGATGGCGATGTTGCTCGGCATTCCGCCCCTGGCGCTGATTCTGTACGAGCTGTTGGATGCGGCCATGGCGGTTTTCACCCACGCCAATGTCCGGTTGCCGGACCGAGTCGATCGGGCGCTTCGGCTGGTGTTGGTTACGCCCGCGATGCATCGCCTTCACCATTCCGCGCATCAGCCGGAAACCGACAGCAATTACGGGGCCATTCTGACTTGGTGGGACCGACTGTTTGGTACCTACCGCGTCAGGCCACCCGCCGAATTAAGTACGATTCGGTTGGGGCTCGAGGAATGGCGGGATCGACGCACGGCGTCGCTGTGGTGGCTGCTGCGGCTGCCCTTCGCCTCCGCCGGGATGGCGCATCTGGCGCCGCAACCGGGACGGACGAGCGGCCCGGCCGGGGGCGCGGCGTGACCGCATCGATCGGGAAGGCCGAGGCGGTCACGCGCGAGGTGCGGGCCTGTTTCAATCGCTTGCGGGCGCTGGGCGATCTCCTGCACCGGGACCTCGGCGTCACTGCCGCGATGCGCGCGGTCTTGGAAGCCCTCGACGAGGGTGGGGAGCAAACCGCCTCCGGTATCGCTCGGGCCAAGAGCGTGACCCGTCAGCACATTCAAGTATTGGTCAACCAGCTCCTAAAAGCCGGGTTGGCGGCGGCGCGACCCAATCCGGCGGATGAGCGGGCACCATTGATCGCGCCGACCCGGAGGGGAAGGGCAGCCTTTGCCCGCATGCGGCGGCGTGAGAGTGCATTCCTCACCGAGTTGGGACAGGTGCTCGCCTCCCACGATCTTGACGCGGCGATCGAAACGCTTGCGGCGCTGCGTGTTCATCTCGACGGCAAACTGAAAAAAGGAGGATAAAATGCATCATGATCGCCAAACCCGGTTCCAGCGCCGGGGCCGTGTCGCATTTATCGCTCTGCTGTCCGCGATCGGGGGCGGTATGCTCCTGCTTTGGGCGTGGAACACCATCGCCGTGGAATTGTTTCAGGCGCCAAACATACGTTTCAAACACGTCCTGGCGTTTCAGATGGGCCTCGCCGCGCTGACGATGGTGCCGCTCGCCATCCTGCGCCTGGCCCGCCACGCAAGGTCCGGCGCCGAGGAAGAAAAGTGAAAGGACGATGAGCCTTCGCGACGCGATATTCGGCCAATTCAAGAAGCCCGAGGGGTGGCTTGGGCGAATCGCCGGCTGGATCATGGCGACGCGGCCATCGAACCGGCGCCGCAATCTCTGGACCGTGGAGCTTCTCCGTATCGAGCCCGGCGACCGTGTGCTGGAGATCGGCTGCGGCCCCGGCCTCGCACTCAAGGCCAGCGCCGAACGCGCGACCTCGGGACTAGTGGTTGGGTTGGACCATTCCCGGATCATGCTGACCCAGGCCTGGCGCCGCAATCGGCGGGCGATCGAGGACCGGCGCGTCCAGTTAAAGCTCGGCGGCGTGGAACAATTGCCGATGGCCGATCGCGTCTTCGACAAAGTGTTCGCGGTGAATGTCGTCCAGTTCCTCCCGGACAAGGAGGCCGCGTTGCGCGCCATCGGCGAGGTCATGGCGCCCGGCGCGACCGGCGCCATCACCTATCAGCCGCGCAACCGCAATCCGACGCGGGCGGACACAATGCGCGTTGGCGAAGAGATCAAGGCCGCCATGGCGGTGGCCGGTTTTGAGATGATTCGCTCCGAGGAACTGTTCATGCGTCCGGCGCCGGTTATCTGCGTATTGGCCCGGAAAGCCGCGACTGGACCCTAAAGCGGGCCTGGCGAAGGCCCGGAGGCGAGGCTGAGCCAAGCGCGGCCGATCACCCCTGCCCGCCGGGCCGCAGCCTCAAAGCCTCGAACGCGACATCGTTAGCGCATCGACTCCGCGAGAAAAGTCAACGTCGCGTCCAATGCATTGGTAGCGGATCGGCTAGCCGTCAAGCGCCAGGCGAGCGTCGCCAACCTCATCTCATTGCAGTTTCCGTAGAACGACACATGGGCGGCGCATTTTAGATCGTCGTTAATGTAGAGTCGCCTTAGCCACTCGACGTTCGACAGAATCACATGGAAACCGCCGGCCGAGACGCCGGCGATGGCGATCCGGTTGCGGTCGATACGCGGATCCGCCGCCACGGCCTTCAAAGCGCTGAATGCGTCCGACGCGACGTTGAGGGGAGAGTCCGCGTTCAGCTTTCGCCCACCGCTATAGCGGTCAAGCAACAGGACGGCGTACCCCTTTCGAACTAGGCGCAGGTTAACCGCATTTTCCCCGTTTCCTACCCCGGTCGCGCTGTGCATCACGATAACGGCGGGGTGTTTGCGGCTGGAATCGTCCGGCACTGTCCATCGCCCGGCCAGCGTGATGAGCTGTTCCGGCTTCGGGGCTTGGCGCGCTTGCGACGGAGACTCAAACTCCACCAACCTGTGAATACAACCGCGTCCTTCGTCACCCGGTCGTTGCATGATTCTTTTCGCGACGCCTTGGCCAAGACTGGCTCCCGCGATGCTATCCGGGCGTACGGCGAGGCCCGCCATCTCATCAGCGGTTCCCCCCGCGATCGTGCAATAGGCCTCGCCGTCGCCGCGGAAATTGCGGCGCCGGACACGATTATCGCGAAACTGACGGCGGCGCTCGCCAAGGACACGCGACCTAAGCTGCACCACAGGAGGCGACTCCCGCCCCGGCCGTGAAAAGCCGGGGGGCGGGATCTGCTGGGTGATTCAGCGCGCGCCGCCGGCGCTCAGTCCGGGGTAAACGTCCCCATCGCGATCAATTCCTTGATCCGGCGCCGAAGGTCGCTGCGGCGTATGGCAAGATCGACGTAACGGTCATCCTCTTGGTAGGGGTGGACCATCGACGCTGCATCTTCCGCAAACTGATACTTGGCTGCGGCAGAGGTCCTAATTTTCTTGAATAGGCTCGATGGTGGGTGACGCCCGAAGATCGGGATGAGGTTATTTCCGACGAGCAAGTGCGCCATCATTGCGGGAGTCTTTTGGCGATTTTTGTCCATTCGCTCACCTAGGCCGACCACCATCGCGTGCTCGGTTTGGTCGTAGGCCATAATTACCGCTCTCGGCAGCGGAACCAGGCCCAGATGAAACCTATTCCAGATGGCCGGGCCGACGAGCACCAATAGGCTGAGTATCGCCAAGGCGAGAAAAATCAGCCGGGCCACCAAGAGTGGCAAATCCAACGCGATTAGCTACGTCAGCGCGGCGACGCATTCGTTCGGGGCGAAGCCCAAGACAGCCGCGACAGCGAGCACGAGGCTGGCGGCCAGTTTTACGAAAAAAGCCCCGGCGAATGCCTTGCCGAAGATCTGCATGGCCGTTACCCAGACGTTACTTTATTGATTCTTCGGGGCGGCTCGATTTCACTTAAGTCATCGAAAATATGGAGGCCGGGGCCGGAATCGAACCGGCGAATACAGGATTTGCAGTCCCGTGCATTACCACTTTGCTACCCGGCCCCCGGTACTACAGTGGCACGCGACATATAGAGGCCGCGCCCAGCGCCGGTCAAGCTGGGGTGGCCCCCATCGGCATCGTTGTCATCGGCGTCGGCTGCCTCTATTTATAGGCGGGAACAACGCTTCGCGCGGGCAGGGGCCGCATAGCAAGCCATGAACGAATACGCCGCTTCGCGCCGGACCATGATCGAATGCCAGATTCGGCCGAACCGCGTTTACGATTCGCGCGTCATCGCCGCCCTGGCGGAATTGCCGCGCGAAGCCTTCGTTCCCCGCGCCATGCGTGGAGTCGCTTATGTCGACGAAGACGTTCCGCTGGGCTATGGCCGCTATTTGATGGAACCGATGGTGCTGGCCAAGCTGATGCAGGCGGCCGAAGTGTCCGCCGCCGATCGCGCGCTGGTCATCGGCTGCGGGCCCGGCTATTCGGCCGCGCTGATGGCACGGTTGGCCAGGCGCGTCGTCGCCGTGGAGGAAGACGCCATCCTCGCCGACCAGGCGAAGGCGGCAATGACCGAGTTCGGCATCCTCAACGTCACCGTCATCCGCGGGCCGCATGGGCAAGGTTATGCCCCCGACGCTCCCTATGACGTCATTCTCTTCGACGGCGCCGCCGGGCAAATTCCGCGGCCGGCGATCGGGCAGCTCGCGCCCAATGGCCGTCTAGTCGCGGTCGTCGCGGGCGCGGTCATGGGGGCTGGCAAGGGCACTCTTGTGCGCCGCAACGGCGCGGGCGTATCGACGCGCATTCTGTTCGACGCCAATACGCCGCCCTTGCCCGGCCTCGAAAAAGAATCCGCGTTTGTCTTTTGACGGAACCATTGCCCATGTTCGATAGATCGCGAGCCCGCCGTACGGCGATTCTCGCCGCGCTGATCGCAGCGACCGTCTTGTTCGGTTGGGGAGCACGCGCCGAAACGCTGACCGACGCACTCATCGCCGCCTACAACTCCAACCCGACCCTTCAGGCCGAACGGGCGCGGCAAAGGGTCACTGACGAGCAGGTGCCGCGAGCGTTGGCGAATTGGCGGCCCACCGTGACGCTGACCAGCAATCTCGGCACCACCGCCGAAGAATCGCGCACGCAGAACGCCCGCCTGGGACCAACCTTCACCACCCGCGAACCGGCGACGGTGAGTGTCACCGTCGCTCAGCCCCTCTATCGCGGCGGGCGGACGACGGCGGAGACCCAGCAAGCCGAGAATCTGATTCTACGCGGCCGCGCGTTGCTGCTCGGCGTGGAGCAGAGCGTGTTTCTCGACGTCGTGACGACCTATATGAACGTGGTGCGCGACACCGCCGTGCTCGATCTCAATCTGAACAACGAACAGGTGCTGACGCGCCAGTTGGAGGCGACGCGGGCGCGCTTTCAGGTCGGCGAAATCACGCGCACCGACGTCGTTCAGGCGGAAGCGCGTCTAGCCGGCTCCACGGCCGATCGCATTCAGGCCGCGGGCAATCTGACGACGTCCCGTTCGAATTACCGCCGCGTGGTTGGACAGCTTCCCGGCAAGCTGGAAATGGCTGTGCTGCCGCAGGACTTGCCGGGCAATTCCGGGGGTGCGATCGCCGCGGCTTTGGCCGGAAGCCCCACGGTGAAGGCCGCGACCTATGCCGAGCAGGCGGCCCGCTACACGATCGAATTGGTCGCCGGCGAAAACCTTCCGACCGTGAATTTGAACGGCAGCGTCGCGCGCAACCACGAATCTGGGACTCCCGGCGTCATTCAGGAGACCAAGACCCTCACGGCGCAAATCACCGTTCCGTTGTATACCGCTGGCGGCGTCGATGCGCGCGTGCGCGAGGCCAAGCAGACGGCCGGCCAGCGTCGCATTGAAATCGACACGGCGCGGCGACAGGCGGAGCAAGACGCGGCCAGCGCCTTTGAGGCCTTGAACACGGCGCAAGCGCGGCTCGTATCGTTGAGCGCGCAGATCAAATCGGCCGAGTGGCTGCGCGACGGCGTGGAGCAGGAGGCGGGGGTCGGTTCGCGGACGGTGCTGGATGTGCTCAACGCCGAGCAGGAGTTGCTCAACGCGCGCGTCAATTACGTTCGCGCCGAACGCGACGAAATCGTCGCCGGGTACCAATTGACCCAGGCCATGGGAAGACTGAATGCCCGCGATCTCGGCCTGCCCATCGATCTTTACGATCCCGCGGTCAACTACAACGATGTCCGCGGCCGCTTTGTCGGCAACCGCATTCCGGGCCAATAACCCCTGGGGATTATTTGATTTTTTTACGGTCTTCCAATATCTTCCCGCCGCTACCTCAGATTCGTATTAGGCTCACCCATTAGTGATCGATGAGCGACACCAAGACGCAACTCGAACCGTCAATGGAAGAAATCCTGGCGTCGATCCGCCGGATTATCTCCGAAGACGATGCTCCCGCCGCCGATGCGGCAGCGGCCCCCGAGCCCGCCAAACCCGCGCCGGCCGCGAAGGCGGAGCAATCGCCGATGCCGCCGATGCCGACGCCGCCGCCTCAGCCCAAGCGCGCGCCAGAGCCGGAACCCGACGCGGGCGATAAGGATGTGCTCGAACCGACCGAAATGGTCAGCCATGACGGCTCGGTGGTCAGCCTCGCCGAGCCTGACTTGCCGGAACCGATGGACCCCGAGCCGGAACCGCCGCCGCGCCGGCGCCGCGTCGATCCACCGCCTGGGGAAGGCCTGATGTCGCAATCGGCCACGATGAGTTCGGCCGGCGCCATCGCCCATCTCAATCAGGCGCTCCTCGGCGATTATTCCGATCTGCTCGGCAATATGGGCCGGATGACGGTCGAGGACCTGGTTCGCGAGTTGTTGCGACCGCTGCTTAAGGAGTGGCTGGACCGCAATCTGCCGCCCCTGGTCGAGCAGATGGTCCGCAACGAAATCCAACGCATCGTCCGTCAGGCCCGCGTCAACTAGCTGCCTGTCGGTGCGGCCCACCCGCCGCGCCGGGGGGTGTTCATCGCAAGCGTTCGGGAGCGTATTTCGTGCCTTTGGATAAAACCTATCGACCGGCGGAGGTCGAGGTCGCGCTTTATGCGGAGTGGGAGCGGTCCGGCGCCTTCGCCGCCGCACCGAATTCACCGCGCAAGCCCTATTGCATCATGATGCCGCCGCCGAATGTCACCGGCAGCCTGCATATGGGCCATGCCTTGAACGGCACGTTGCAGGACGTCCTGACCCGGTACCACCGCATGCGCGGCCGCGACGCGTTATGGCAGCCCGGCATGGATCACGCCGGCATCGCCACGCAGATAGTCGTGGAAAGGCAATTGGAGGCCGCCGGTACCAACCGCCGCGCGCTCGGACGCGAGGCCTTTGTCCAGCGCGTCTGGGAATGGAAGGCCGAATCCGGCGGCACCATCACCCGCCAATTCCGCCGCCTCGGCGCCTCGCCGGATTGGCCGCGCGAGCGCTTTACGATGGATGAAGGCCTGTCGGCCGCCGTCCGCAAGGTCTTCGTCGACCTGTACAAACAGAAACTGATCTATCGCGACAAACGCCTGGTCAATTGGGACCCAAGGCTGCATACCGCGATTTCGGACCTTGAGGTGGAGCAACGCGAGGTCAAGGGCACGTTGTGGCACATCCGCTACCCGATCGATGGCGACGCCCATCGGTTTATCGCGGTCGCGACCACGCGACCCGAGACTTTGCTTGGCGACACCGCCGTCGCGGTGCATCCCGACGACCATCGCTACCGCGACCTCATCGGTAAATTCGCCATTCTGCCGATCGCCGGACGCCGCATCCCGATCGTCGCCGACATCCACAGCGACCCGGAAAAAGGGACCGGCGCGGTGAAGATCACGCCCGCCCATGATTTCAACGATTTCGAGGTCGGGCGGCGCCACAATCTGCCGATGATCAACATCTTCGACGCCGATGCGCGGCTCAACGAAAACGCGCCGGCGGCCTATCGCGGCCTCGAGCGTTATGAGGCGCGCCGCCGCATCCTGGCCGAGCTTGCGGAGCTGGGCCGGCTCGCGGCCGCGATCGATCACCCGCATGTGGTGCCGCATGGCGATCGTTCCGGCGTCCCCATCGAGCCGTGGCTGACCGATCAATGGTATGTCGATGCCCACGCGCTGGCGAAACCCGCGATCGAGGCGGTGGAGCGCGGGCGAACCGTGTTCGTGCCGCGCCATTGGGAGAACACCTATTTCGAATGGATGCGGAATATTCAGCCCTGGTGCATTTCTCGGCAGTTATGGTGGGGCCATCAGATTCCGGCCTGGTATGCGCCCGACGGCAAGGTCTTCGTCGAGCTGACCGAGGAGGATGCCAAGGCCGCGGCCACGCTGCACTATGGCAAAGACACGCCGCTCGTGCGCGATCCCGACGTGCTCGATACCTGGTTTTCTTCGGCGTTGTGGCCGTTTTCGACGTTGGGCTGGCCGCAAAACACGCCGGAGGTGAAGCGTTATTACCCGACCGACGTGCTGGTCACGGCCTTTGACATCATCTTTTTCTGGGTGGCGCGGATGATGATGATGGGGCTGCACTTCATGGGCGAAGTGCCGTTCCACACCGTCTATATCCACGCCCTTGTCCGCGACGCCCGTGGGCAAAAGATGTCGAAATCCAAGGGCAACGTCATCGACCCGCTCGACCTGATCGATGCCTATGGCTGCGATGCGTTGCGCTTCACGTTGGCGGCTCTCGCCGCGCCTGGGCGCGACATTAAGCTTTCCGCCGGCCGTGTCGAAGGCTACCGCAATTTCGCGACCAAGCTGTGGAACGCCGCGCGGTATTGCGAAATGAATGCGTGTCTGCCCGACCCGGCCTTCGATCCCTCGCGCTCGCGCCTTATCGTCAACCGCTGGGTCGTGGGCGAGGCCGTGCGCTGCGGGCAAAGGCTGGAACGGGCATTCGGCGAATACCGATTCAACGACGCCGCCGCGGAAATCTACCAATTCGTGTGGGGCAGCTTCTGCGATTGGTATCTCGAATTCACCAAGCCGATGCTGCTCGGCAACGATCCCGCCGACGCCGCCGAAATTCGCGGCACGACCGGCTGGGTCCTCGATCGCATCTTGCGCTTGCTGCATCCGATCATGCCCTTCGTGACCGAGGAGTTGTGGTCGCGCCTTTCGCCGCCCAGCGCCGGCCGGTTGATTTCCGCGCCCTGGCCCGAGGATGCCGTCGCCCTGATCGACGCCGCCGCCTCGTCGGAAATGGAGTGGGTCGTGAAGGTCGTTTCGGAAATTCGCGCCGTGCGCTCTGAAATGAACGTTCCGGCCGCCGCCCGGTTGACTCTTCGTGTGCGGGAATCATCAAGCGAAGCCGCGGCACGGCTTGACCGCTACCGCGCCATTATCATGACCATGGCCCGGCTCGATGACATCGAACACGATCCGGGGGCCTCGGGCAGCGAGGCCGCGCAGATCGTGTTGAGCGATGCGACATTGGTGTTGCCGTTGTCCGGGCATATCGACGTCGCCAAACAACGCGGATTGTTGGGCAAGGAGCGCGACAAACTCGCCGGCGAAATCGCCAAGATCGACGCCAAACTCGCCAATGCCGGTTTCTTGGCCAAGGCGCCGGAGGAAGTGGTCGAGGAACAGCGCGAAAGGCGGGCCGAGGCCGAGGCGACGCGCGCCAAACTGGCGCAGGCGCTCGAACGGCTTTCGATCTAGAAACAAGCGATCCAGAATCGATACGGCGACGCAACATCGATACGGCGACGTAACTAAGTGGTGATATCGCAAAAATTTAACGAATACAGCTTATGGTGGTACTATTCCAGCCACGCGCGACCGAAGGCGCTTCCAGCGGGATTGATGGTCCATGTCCCTCCCGATTGAGTCCGCGGATATCCTGATCGCCGGTGGCGATCCGGCGGAAAACGGCCGTTTGGCGGCGGTGCTGCGCGCCTTCGGCTATACCGAAATCCGCACCGCCGGCAATCTCGACGAACTCAGGAATCTCCACGCACACGCGCCGGCCGATGCTTTGGTGGTCGAAGTCGGTGGTGCGGCCTTCGATGGCCTCGCGGCGATCAAAGCGGTCGCGGGAGCCGAAGGCCAACCGCCCCAGCCCGTTGTCCTGGCCCTGGCATCATCCGACCGCGACCCCGATTTGTACCGACGCGCGCTGTCGCTGGGCGCCCGCGACATTCTCCGACACCCGTTCGGGGAGGCCGAATTTCGAGCTCGGATTCGCGGCCTGATCGAACTTCATCTGCTCAGACGGACGGTGGCCAGCCACAGCCGGAGCCTTGAAGACGCGGTGCGGTCGCGGGTGGCACAGATGACTCAGACTCTGGCCGAAGCCGAGAAAGCCAACCGCGCGAAATCGGATTTTCTGGCGCGCATGAGCCATGATATCCGCACGCCACTCAACGCCATACTCGGCTTTTCAGAAATCCTAGCGAAGGAAATGTTCGGCCCGCTCGGCAACAAGAAATACAAGGACTATGCTGCCACGATTCACGGGGCGGTGCTGTAGGCGGTGGGCCTGACCAGCGATCTCATGGATTTGGGCCGAATCGAGCAGGACAAGCTGGAGATCGATCTTCGACCGACCAATGTGAAAAAGTTGATCGCCGAAAGCGTCGAAATCTTCCGGGATCAGGCGGAAAAGGCCAAGGTCGTGCTGAAGGTCGACATCCAGGCCGATTTTCCCGCGTTGCGCACCGACGAAAGACGCTTCAAGCAGATCGTCTTCAACCTTTTGTCGAATGCGATCAAATTCACGCCGGCCGGGCGCGGCGTCACCGTCAAGGCGTGGAACGATCCCAGTGAGGGCTGCTTCGTGGTGGTCTTCAGCGACGCTGGAATCGGCATCGCGCCGGGAGACCTGGAGCTCGTTATGCAGCCCTATGGTCAGGCGCAGATGGCGCGGAGCACCGGCGGCGTCGGCCTCGGCCTGCCGATCACCAAGCGGCTGGTGGAATTGCTCGGCGGCAGTCTCGAATTACGCAGCAAGGTCGGCATCGGCACGTCGGTGAAATTGTGTTTTCCGACCGACCTGATCGTCCACGGCGCCGAGAACGCGACTTAGGCGCGCCGGCGCGCGTCCTTTATTCGCCGATAACGAGGAACCCGCTCGGCTGCCGCCAGATACGGAGCTTTTCGCCGCTGGCGCGCGCGGTTGCTTTGGCCTCCAGCAAACCTTGCTCATACATGATCGCGGGGTTCCAATCGGCGACCGCGACCGGCACCGCGTCGTTGGTCGGCACGAACTCGGTGAAATTCTTATAGGTCGCCATGGCGGGCAACAAGCCTTGTCCCCGAAGTCCAACCCAGTTTTTGTGGTGGTGTTTGAGCGTCGGAGAAACGATTTCAAGCCAATTCATTCAGGATTCCCGATATGGCAGGATTCCCGATATGGCCCCCGAGTTTAGCCGAAGGTAGGAGCAATACCCGTGCGGTCTTACAATCATCCGAGGACGTTGGCTAGCCGGGTTGTCGCGCGCCAATTCCCGGTTCGTCGGGGCTAGGCATTTGCCGGTTCGCGCCGTTATCTTCCGCTGCGACAACCCATAAGGAAAATGCCATGCCCGCTTCCGCCAAGACCAAATTCGACAAATCCAAACTACCCAGCCGGCATACGACGGTGGGGCCCGAACGCGCGCCGCATCGTTCGTATCTCTATGCCATGGGGTTGTCGGAGGCGGAGATCAAACAGCCGCTCGTTGGGGTGGTGACGACCTGGAACGAGGCCGCACCCTGCAATATTTCCTTGGCGCGGCAAGCGCAGGCGGTCAAGCGCGGCGTCGCCGCGGCCGACGGTACGCCGCGCGAATTCACCACCATCACCGTCACCGACGGCATCGCCATGGGCCATGCCGGGATGAAATCCTCGCTGGTCTCGCGTGAGATCATCGCCGATTCCGTGGAGCTGACAATGCGCGGCCATTGTTACGACGCGCTGGTCGGGCTCGCCGGCTGCGACAAATCGCTGCCCGGCCTGATGATGGCGATGGTGCGGCTGAACGTGCCGTCGGTGTTCATGTATGGGGGCACGATCCTGCCCGGACGGTTCAAGGGCAGGGACGTGACCGTCGTCGACGTGTTCGAGGCCGTGGGCACACACAGCGCCGGCAAGATGAGCGACGCCGACCTCCACGAACTCGAATGCGCGGCCTGCCCATCGGCCGGCTCGTGCGGCGGCCAGTTCACCGCCAACACGATGGCGTGTGTATCGGAGGCGATGGGACTAGCTTTGCCTGGCTCCGCCGGCACGCCGGCGCCGTACGAATCGCGCGATCTTTACGCCGAGGCCTCGGGCGAGGCGGTGATGAAGCTGTTGAAAGCCCGGCTGCGCCCGCGCGACATCGTCACGCGCAAGGCGCTGGAGAATGCCGCCGTGATCGTGGCCGCGTCCGGCGGATCGACCAACGGCGCACTGCACCTGCCGGCGATCGCGCATGAAGTGGGCATCGATTTCGATCTGTTCGACGTCTGCGACATCTTCCGGCGCACGCCCTATATCGCCGATCTCAAGCCGGGCGGCCGTTATGTGGCCAAGGACATGCACGACATCGGCGGCGTGCCGGTGTTGATGCGGGCCTTGCTCGATGGCGGATTCCTGCATGCCGACTGCAGGACGGTGACCGGCAAGACCATCGCCGAGGATTTGAAGGGTGTGAAGTTTCCGAAAAACCAGGACGTCGTGCGGCCGACATCGGCGCCGTTGTCGCCGACCGGCGGCGTCGTGGGTTTGCGCGGCAACCTCGCGCCGGATGGCGCGGTGGTGAAGGTCGCCGGCCTGAAGAAACTGCAATTCACCGGCAAGGCGCGTTGTTTCGATTGCGAGGAAGACGCCTTCGCGGCGGTGGTTGGCCGCGCGATCAAGCCGGGCGAGGTCATCGTCATCCGTTACGAAGGCCCGCGCGGCGGACCCGGGATGCGCGAGATGTTGTCCACGACCTCCGCGCTCTACGGCCTGGGCTTGGGCGAGGAGGTGGCGCTGATCACCGATGGCCGTTTCTCCGGCGGCACCCGCGGCTTCTGCATCGGGCATATCGGTCCGGAAGCGGCGGTCGGCGGCCCCATCGGATTGCTTAAGGATGGCGATGTCATCGCCATCGACGCGGCGAAGGGCAAGCTCCAAGTCGATCTGACCGCCGGCGAGCTGAAATCCCGCCGCGCCAAATGGAAGCCGCGCCAAACCGATTTCCAATCCGGCGCCCTGTGGCGTTACGCCCAAACCGTCGGCTCCGCCCGCTACGGCGCCGTCACCCATCCCGGCGCCAAAGCCGAAACCCATGTCTACGCGGATATTTAGTCCCCAAAGCACGCGGGAAGGCGCTGATGTCCTGGTTCACCGAAGCAGACAAGTTACTCGAAGGTGCCACACTTGTCGGCATCGGAACCGTCGTGGGTTTCCTTGCAAAGGAACTCCTGTTTCCGCGCTTGTGCGAGTCCTGGAAGGCCCGGCGTGCGCTACAGGAAGTTTTCTCGAGGTATCGAGATCCGCTCTCCCTTGCAGCGGTGGAATTGGCGAACCGACTTCTAGAGATCTTGAGACACTATCCCACAAATTTTCTCGGTACGGCCGTTCGTGACTTTGATGCACCGAAGCTGGTGCTCAACTCCGATGAGGATCCTTACTTTCGGCGCCACAAGCTCGTCAGCACTGTGTGTGGTCATCACCGGGCGCGCGGGCTATTGGCTGACCGATCGCGTCGGAAAGGAATTTTCCGTTTTCAAGCAAGCCGTCCGCACTTATCGGCCCGGATTCAATCCGGACGTGGATGAGCCTTTCCACCATTCGCGTGCCCTCGCCGAGCGCATTGCCGGTTGGGCCGATGGCGGAGCGGAGGCCTACAGGCGGTTTCTCGTGACGCAGACATTGCTTCGCTCGACCGCAATTCGCGATGCAGATAAGCAGCTACCCCCCCCTTCACCGAGGTACGGCGCATTTCGGCCGAACTCAATATGCGTGCGGCGCGTGAAGCAGTACCCACTGACGCCGAGCTACTGAAACTTCTGGAACAGGAGATCAAGGAGCTTCGTGAGACACATGATCGGGACCACAAGGAGTGGGGGGAGCTGATCCGATCGGCTCAGGACGACCTCGATGCCGCCGACGAAACGATCGAGCAGCTGAAGGCACAGAACTACAATCTTTGCACCCGCCTTGATGCCCTAGAAGACGCGCAACGCCCGACCCCCGGGAAATCGCTCGCGCCGACCATCCCGGCAACCCTGGACGGATTTGAAGACTGGTGCCGCGCCAACCTCTCCGGCGCGGTCGAAGTGCACAATCGGGCATTTCAGGGAGCCGAGAAATCCCAGTTCGAAGATAGCTCGCTCCTCTACAGGGCGCTTCTGCTGCTCCGCGACCACTATGTGCCGATGAGGCGAAAAGGCGGCCTGGACCTGAAAAAGGCCTTCGACACGGCATGCCGCGACCTTGGCCTCGATGAGCAACCGACGTTTTCCGGCAACCGTTGGGGCGAGGAAGGCCAGACTTATTTCATACGGTACGGAAGCCGTAAGGTATTGATGGATCGACACCTAAAGAAGGGCAGCACCAAGAACGAACGCTTGTGCTTCCGGCTCTATTTCTTTTGGGACGACGACAACGCGCAAGTGGTTGTCGGCTGGCTGCCGTCTCATCTGGAGACGCGCGCAACATGAGCATCAAAGGCAAACGCCGAAATGTAGATATCGACGATCTCCTCGACATCGAATGCCGCGATTATTGGTTCAAAATCGTCGAGTTCCTGCAAACGAACTGGGCTGCGACCGCCGCCCGATGCGACGGCCACCGAACGTGGGCCCAGAGCAAGTTTTCTGGCTCGATTACACCGGAATTACACGTCCGCTCAACGGTGGCCAATCCGAACACTACATAAGTCATTGAGGAAATGGTGCCCAGGGCCGGAATCGAACCAGCGACACGCGGATTTTCAGTCCGCTGCTCTACCAACTGAGCTACCTGGGCGCTGCTCGCGGAACCCCGCGGCTTATAGTGAAATTCCGCCGGGGTGTCCAGGAGCGGCCGAAGCCAGCGGCGCCCGCGTTTTGGCAATCGGCTCCGGCGCTGGCGGACAGGGCTCGACATCGACCACACATTGGGCGACCCATTCGCCGTTGGCGTATTGCTTCACATCGAGCGCGGTTCGGGTGGCGGCCTTGATCGCCGCCGCCGGCCGGTGACGCTCCAAATCCGCTTTCTCGCCCCAGGCCAGGCCAAACAGCCGGCCGCCCGCGATCGTGACCGAGAACCGGGAGAACAACATCTTGCCCACGGTCATTTCATAGACCAGCAGATTGAGCCAATCGAACAGCAGTGTGTCGACCGTGCGCGCCGGGCAGCTCACCTCGATCTTCACCAGCGGCCGGATGGCGTCGAGGTCGGTGATCGCCGCGCTCATCGCCAGCGCCGCCTGCTCCAGCGCCTGTGCCGGCGTCGCGCCGTGCCGCACAGCCCGATATGATCGTCGTGTTTGATGTGATCCCAGCGCGCCATGACGGCAACCTTAACGCCAAGCCAAGACCCGGCGCTGTGACGGCCATCATTCGGTTTCGGGAAAAATGGTGCTGCCGCGGTGGATTGAACACCGGACCCCGTCCTTACCAAGGACGTGCTCTACCACTGAGCTACGGCAGCGTCGGGTTTGAAATTCCGCGGGCGGGGACCTTGCCATAGCCAGGGGGCCGGCGCAACGCCGCCTTTGCGTTAGATCGCGTTAGCTTGCCACCGCCTTGACCTGGCTGGTTTGCTTGGGGCCGCCGTCGGAGCCGGTGAAATCGGCGTCGTCGAGTTTGGCGCCGGTGAAGATCGCGTTTTGGAGTTTGGCGTTCTTGAAGCGGGCGCCGCGAAGAATGGCGCCGGTGAAGTCGCATTGGCTGAGATCGGCGCCCTCGAATTTCGCTTTCGTCGCATCGGCGCTGCGGAAGTTCGAGGCGGTGCCGCGCACATTCGAGAAATCCGCCGGGCACTCCAATCCGGTCGAACCGTGAAGTTGCTGCGGGCAGAGCTTGGCGCCCTCGAAATCGCAATTGTTCATCTGGCCGCCGCGCATCACCGCGCCCTTCATGTCGGCGCCGTTGAATTTGGCGTTGCGGCAATCGGCATTGGCTAGATTGGCCATGATGAGCTCGGCCCCGGTGAAGTCGCAGCCCGACAGCACCGCCATCTCGAAATTGGCGGCGTTGAAAGGCACCTTGGTGAAATTGGTGTCGGCCATCTTGACCTTGGACAAATCCGCCTGGGCGCCTTCCTTGCCCAGCGACTGCACCCATTTGATGTGGCTCTTGATGATGTCCTGGATCGATTGTTCCAGAGAGTCGAACTGCTTGGTGAATTTCGCCTTCGACAGGTCGGCTTTGGAAAAATCGGTGCGGGTGACGATGGCGGTCACCAGGTTGGCGCCTTCGAGATTGGTGCCGTTGAGGAAGGCGCCGCTCAACACCGTCTTGTTCATTTGCGTCTTGCTGAGATTGGCGCCGGACAAATCCGCGCCCTCCAGCGTCGCGCCATTGAGATTGGCGTTGGTCAAATTGGCGCCAACCAGCTTGGCGCCGGTCAGATCGGTGTTGCGCAGGATGCCGCCGGTCAGCTTCGAACCCGACAGATCGGCGTTCTTCATGCTGGCGCCCTCGGCGTCGACGGTCTGGGATTCGTTCGGCGGCGTGAAATCGCCATCGGCGTTCTTGAACAGAAACATGCCGTCGCGCAAGTCGCTTTCGACCATGATCGCGTCTTCGAAATTGGCGGAGCGCAAGTCGCAGCCGCGCATATCGGCGCGGCGCAGATCGGCCTTGCTCAAATCGGCGTTGCTGAGATTAGCGCCGAACAGATGGGCGCGGACCAAAATCGCGCCGGTTAGCTTGGCGCCGCTCAGATTGCAGCCGCGCAACTCGGCTTCGGTCAGATCATGGCCGGCCAGATCGACGCCCGAGGCATCGACGAAAGCCAGGTTCAGCCGCGTGCCGTCCTTCAACCGGCGGACATAGCGGCGATGCTTGACGAGAAGCTCGTTCAGCTTCTTGGCGTCGATCTTCGTCAGCGTCTCCGACATTCAGGCACCTTTGTGCCGTCGTCGTCTTCCCGACCGATTTTCGTTCCGCCTTTCCCCCAGGATAGCAGTCCTTGCGACAATCGCGAATAACAACGAATTGCCGTCCGTATCAACAACCTAGGATTGTCTATTTTCCCTTTAGGGTGCAACCCGACCGATAGTTCCGACCTGGCGCGAGGCCCAATTTGGCTGCGGCTCGCTATAACAATCGCGATTGCCAAGGGTCGCGTAGCAATAAACCGGCGGTATGACCAGGCCGGGCTGCGGCTTGGCCCAGGATCGCGCCAGCAGGTCCACGTCGGTCGGCGGGCGCCAAATGAACGATGGCAAGGGCGGGAATTGAAGGAATTGCGAGGTTTCGGTGCAGGCCCCCAGCAAAACCGCCACCCCCAAAACGAGGAGTCGGCGCAGCGTCATCGGCGATCCATGCGGGCGAATTCTTTCCATGCGCGACTATCGCTCGCCCAGCGTTAATAAATTCTTACACGCGGCGTCAGGCGTTGACGTCGACCACGATGCGCCCGCGCACGCCGCCCTTCAGGATACGCTCTCCCGCCGCCGGCAGGTCGGCGAGCGCGACGGTTTCGGTCACGCCGTCCAAAACGTCGAGCGACAGGTCGCGGACCAGCCGCGACCAGGCCTCCCGCCTCGCATCCAGCGGTTTCATCACGGAATCGATGCCGAGCAGATTGACCCCGCGCATCAGGAAGGGGAGGACGCTGACCTCGAGCAGATTGCTGCCGGCGAGGCCGCAGGCGGCGACGGCCCCGGCGTAGGACGTCGCGGCGATGGCGTTGGCCAGCGCGGCGCCGCCAACGGAATCGACGGTGCCGGCCCAGCGTTCGGGCATCAAGGGCTTGGGGGGCGGGGTCGCCAGTTCGGCGCGATCGATGATCGTCTGGGCGCCGAGCTCCTTCAGATAGGCGGCGGTCTCCGGGCGCCCGGTGGAGGCGGCAACCCGGTAGCCGAGCCTCGCCAGCAGGGCGACGGCGATGCTGCCGACGCCGCCGGCCGCCCCGGTCACCAACACCTCGCCCTTGTCCGGGGTGATGCCATGTTTTTCCAGCGCGATCACCGCGAACATGGAGGTCAGACCGGCGGTGCCGATGGCCATGGCCCGCTTCAGCGACAGCCCGGCGGGCGGTTTCACCAGCCATTCCGCCTTGACCCGGGCCTTGGCCGCGTAGCCGCCCCAGCGCATCTCGCCGACGCGAAAGCCGGTCATGATGACGGGATCGCCGGGTTTGAAGTCGGGCGAGGTCGAGGTTTCCACGGTGCCCGCAAAATCCACCCCCGGCACGTGCGGATAGGTGCGCACGATGCGCCCGAGCCCGCCCAGAACCAATCCGTCCTTATAGTTCAGGGTCGAATAGGCGACCGCGATCGTCACTTCTCCGGGGGGGAGCGACGTTTCCGGGATTTCGGTGACGCTCGACGTGACCTTGCCGTCTTTTTCTTCAAGCAACAGCGCCCTGAATTTGCCTTGTCCGTTCATGACCTCAACCCTTCGATGAAACCTGTGCGCCCGCGCGCGCCAGCCGTCTCGCGTGCGGTCGAACGATAACAAATCGTGATCGCGCCGGCACAGGCTTCGCCCCGACGCGTCAGTCCTCATACCCATTCCCGTTCGATTTTGGTATGCTTGTTTGATCGTACCATTGGCTAGGGGCGCATGAACGAACAGGGTGCAGGGCAGTTGAAACGATTGCTGGCGGAGCTGCGGAGCGAGCACCGCGATCTCGACGACGTTATCGGGCGTTTATCGAGCCAGAACGAGGCGGATCAATTGCAGCTTCAACGCCTGAAGAAGAGAAAACTGCGCTTGCGCGATCAGATATCGCAGTTGGAAAGCCAGCTTCTGCCCGACATCATCGCCTAATTTCCGCGGGGGCATCGCGGCGCAATTAGCTTGACGCCAAACCCGGCGATACCTACGCTTTACATTACAAACGGAGTAAAGTGGCCTACGCGCGTCAGGCTAAGATTGGTCGCATGCGACACCACGCGCACCGGGTCGCCGGGGAAGGGGAAACACCTAATGAGGGGAAGTCACGGCCATGACCGGGGTCATTAACACTCGCGCTTTTGGGCGGTTCGCCGCCTTGACGGCACTTGCCGCGTCGATGGGATGGACGTCTGCCGCGGTGGCGCAGCAGATAAAGGTCGATGCCATGGTCTGCGTCGCCAACGACGTTTCCGCCAGCGTCGAGGAAGATGAATACAAGATTCAAAAGGACGGAACCGCGCGCGCCTTCCTGCTTCCGGCGCTGCACAACGCGGTCAAGGAAGGCCCGAACAAACGAGTCGCGGTGACCTATGTCGAATGGTCGACCGACCCCTATCTGGTCATCGACTGGACGATCATTCAGGACGCCGAGACCTCGACGGATTTCGGCAGGGCGATCCTTTCGGCGAGCCGTTCGCCGGTGGGCAATACCGGCGTGCGCGACGCGCTGCAATTCTGCGCCGACCTTATCCGGACCTCGCCGTTCACCGCCGACCGCCGGGTGATCGACATCTCATCCGACGGAATGAGCAGTGTCGGCGGCCTGCCGCAGCCCATCCGCGACGAAGCCCTGGCCGAAGGCATGATCATCAACGCGCTGTTGCAGAGCGGCGGCAGCCAGACCCTCCCGAACTGGTATCGGCGCCAAGTCGTGGGCGGGCCGAAATCCTTCATCATCGAGATCGAGGAGCCTTCGGTTTACGGTCAGGCCATGCTCCGCAAGCTGACCCGCGAATTGATCGGCGAAGCCGGCCCGGATTACATCTTCATCCCGGCCAACGGCGGCTGACCTCGCGCATTCGTGGCCAACAAGAAAAAGGGCGCCCCGCGGGGCGCCCTTTTTGTTTGGAGCGTTGAAATTCCTTGGACTTGGGCCGTGGGCGTTACGCCTTGCCGGGGCGGGGCGGGGCGGGGCGGGCGCGTTTGCGGGCGTACATGGCGCGATCGGCCGCGTCCAGTGCCTGGTTGACGTCCTCGCCGCCGCGGAAGGTGTGCACGCCGACGACGGCCGACACGCGGAATTTGTGGGTCTGCCAGGTCAGCGGCTCGGCCTCGATGGCGGTCATCAGGGTCGTCGCCTTTTCATTGGCGATGGCGTGATCGGCGTGGGCGAGCAACACACCGATTTCGTCGTCGCCGATGCGGGCGACGAAATCGGTGTCGCGGATATTCTTGGATAACACCTCGGCGACGAAGGTGGTGACCGCATCGCCGGCGGCGTGTCCGTGGGCGTCGTTGATTTCCTTCAGTCCGTTGACGTCAAAGAACAACAGGCTGCTCGGCGTTTGATAACGTTCGGCGTACGACACCATGCGCGACAACTCGCGCACGAAGGCACGGCGATTGGGGATCGGCGTCAGCGTGTCCTGATCGGCCAGCTCTTCCAGATAGGAAATGCGGCGTTTGCTTTGTTCGAGTTCGCGCCGAAGTTTTTCGACCTCGGCCATCAGCGCCATGATCGCGGCGCGGACTTTCGGGGAAAATTCGGCTTCCGCGATACCCAGGACCGAGGTGATGTCGGCGACAGCTTGAGGCGCCGGCGCGACCTTGCTAACGCCGCCCGGCCGTCTCGTGTCCCCGACCTTCATCGCGCTGAAGCCACTCCCCGTGCCTGATTGAGGCAGGCATGACTCTCTCATTCGTCAATATATAGGGTGGTCCTGGACCGGTAAACCGCGAAATCGAGGAAAACCGGCGCGCTTGCGCCCTCGCCATCACTTCCTATAATCGCCGCTCTGGCCACCGGCGGAAAAGAGTGTAACGAGATGAATGCGCGAGCCCCTGCGGTCGGCATTGTCATGGGCAGCCAATCGGATTGGGAGACGCTGCGCCATGGCGCAGCGGTGCTCAAGGACCTCGGTATTCCGCATGAGGTGAAGGTGGTCTCGGCCCACCGCACGCCCAAACGGCTCTACGACTATGCCGGGGCGGCCAAGGGGCGCGGGATCAAGGTCATTGTCGCGGGCGCCGGCGGTGCTGCCCATCTGCCGGGCATGACCGCCGCGCTGACGTCGCTGCCGGTGATCGGCGTGCCGATCGAGACCAAACTAATGGGCGGGCTCGACAGCTTGCTGTCCATCGTGCAGATGCCCGGCGGCGTGCCGGTGGCGACCGTCGCCATTGGGGTTGCCGGGGCGATCAACGCGGCGCTGCTCGCGGCCTCGATCCTGGCGCTGGGCGATGCGCGCCTCGCCGCCACCCTGGACGAATGGCGGGCCAAACAAACCGCCGGAGTCGTCGACGCACCCGCCGATTCCGCCTGAAACGATGGGCGGTTCGGCTTCCACGATCGCGCCGGGCGCGACCATCGGCATTTTGGGCGGCGGCCAGCTCGGGCGGATGATCGCCCAGGCCGCGGCTCGGCTCGGCTATCGCTGCCACATCTATTGCCCGGAAACCGACAGCCCGGCGGCCCAGGTCGCTTCGCGCCACACCATCGGCGGCCTCGAGGATGAAACCCGCCTCCGTGAATTCGCCGCCGCCGTCGATGTCGTCACCTACGAATTCGAGAACATCCCGGCGGGACCGGTGGAGATACTGGCCGAAATCGTGCCGGTGCGGCCCAATGCGCGCGCCTTGCGCGTCGCCCAGGACCGCATGGAGGAAAAACGTTTCGCCGCCACGCTCGGCATCGCCACCGCGCCGTGGCTGCCGGTGCGGAGCGAGGCCGAAGCCCAAGCCGCCATCGCGACCATCGGCCGCCCGGCCATGCTCAAGACCGCGCGCCTGGGTTACGACGGCAAGGGCCAGGTCAAGATCGGCGCGGGCGAGGATGCCACGGCGGCGTGGCGCGGTCTCGGCGGCGCGCCTTGCGTTCTCGAAGGTTTCGTGGACTTCGCGATGGAGATTTCGGTCATCGTCGCACGCGGGCTCGACGGCGCCATGCTCGCTTATCCAGCCGTGGAAAATCGCCACAAAAACGGCATCCTGGACGTGACGATCGCGCCCGCCGATCTAGCGCCTGCGATTGCGGCGGCGGCGCGCGACGCGGCGTTGCGCCTGACTCAGGCGCTCGACATCGTGGGCCTGCTCGCGGTCGAGATGTTCGTGGCCCGCGATGGCGGAGTTTTGGTCAACGAGATGGCGCCGCGGCCGCACAATTCCGGGCATTGGACGTTGGATGCCTGCGCCACCAGCCAGTTCGAGCAACTCGTGCGCGCGATCTGCGGGCTGAAGCTCGGCGGCGTCGATGTGCTCTGCCCCGCGATCATGCAAAACTTGATCGGCGCGGAGGTCGAACATTGGCGCGCGGCGATCGAGGACCCGCGGGCGAAATTACACCTTTACGGCAAGACCGCAGCGCGACCCGGCCGCAAGATGGGCCATGTCACGCGGCTGCTGCGACCCTGACCGTCGTCTACATCCGCAGGCGGAAGTTCTCGTGGCAACCGTCGCAGCGATCGACGACGTTTTGAAACTGGGCTTTGAGGCCGGCCTCGTCGCCGGCCTTGGCGACGGCGGCGAGTTTCGCCGATTCTTGAGTAAGGCGCACCACCGCGCCGCGGAAGCGCATGGTGTTGGACCACACGTCCGGCTTGGCGTTGGTTTTCGCGCCCTTATCCGATCCCGGCGGGAACAGGCTGGCGAAGTCCCTTGCCGTCGCGGCGATGGCGGCGGCCCGCTCGGCGAAGGCCGGCTTGAAATCGATCTGGCCCTTCATGTAGAGGTCCATCGCGGCCATGCCGGCCTCGGCCTCCTGCATCAGCAACTGGCGGTATTTGATCAGCCCCGCCGCTTCGTCCGCCGCATCCGCGCCGGAACCGCCGACGAGGACCAGCAAAGCCGCCGCGCCAGACAATGCGCCCAGGGACCTGCCTGCCGTCATCGATGTCACCTCTTAGCACCGGCACCGGATCACGATGGCGCCGCTCCAAACTCTAACCTCAAGCGCCGGCCCGGAAAAGAGGTCTAGAGCGGGGCGCGGAACCGCTCGTGGCAGCCGCCGCAACGATCGACGACAACGACGAACTGGGCCTTGAAGCCGGCCTCGTCGCCGGCCTTGGCCAATTCCGCGAGTCTGGTGACGTCCTGCCCAAGACGCATCGTAGCACCCCTGAACATCTGGGCGTTGGCGAAGACGTCCGGCTTGGCGTTGGTCGGCGCACCCTTGTCGGAACCCGGCGGAAACAGATTCGCCAAATCTCTGGCCGTCGCCACGAGGGCCAGAGCCTGATCGGCGAATCCCGGTTTGAAGTCGATCTGGCCATTCATGTACACGCCCATTCCGGCCATGGTGGCCTCGGCCTGCTGCATCAGGACCTGACGGTATTTGATCAGCCCCGCCGGATCGTCCGCGGCATCGGCACCCAAGCCCCCGCCGAACACGCAGATCGCCGCCGCGCCCGCCAGCGCTCGCCATGACCGCGGTGCCTTCATCGTCGCCTCCCCATTTTTCAATGTTGCTTCGTTGGAGGACGCTAACCGCAAGCAGGGAAGAGCGCCAACCGCGAAAGGATCGCTTCACATCGAATTGATGCACCCATCCGCGAGGCGGAGTCTGCCTAGGGGCGGGACCCACCCGCGAAGCGGGTCCGACTCCGGAGCCCGCCCGCGAAGCGGGTTGATTCGGGAGTCTCCTACGGGCGGGTCCGGGCCCGGGCCCGCAATCCGGCAAAAGGCATGGGGAAACGCCCGAGCGCGTCACCGATGCGCCCGATGATTTTCGGCACTTGCATGACCTCACCGATGCGGCGATCGAGGAAGGCCCAGCTTTCCGCGCTGTTTTCGGAGCGGTCGTCGAGCCAATACAGGGAAGTCGCGGCATAGACTCCGGCCAGCAAGGCGCGCTTTGTGTAGAAATTGAAATCGGTCGCGGTGTCGCCCGCCGCGTACCACAACGCATCGACGGTGCGGAACAATAACTTCAGGCCGAGCGGCGCGTTCATGGGCGCGGCGAGAATGGTCAGCGTCCGCCGCGCAGCCTCACGATGCGGGCCTTCCATCTCGATGCGGGTCCGCACAGCGAGCGTCACGCGATCGCGCACGCGCATCTTGGACAGATCGCGCGCCTCCAGCGCCGCCATCGCCCGGCGGTCGGCGCGCAGGCTCATCCATTCGATGGCCTCGTTGACGCCGCCGGGGAAAACGCGCAACGCCATCGCGGCATCGAACCCGGCGTCACGGGCGCCCGCGATCAACGCCGTCTCGGTCCAGCCCTCGAACGGAACATGGACGAGCGCGGCGTCGAGCACGGCGCCGCGCGTGGCTTCCAGATCGAAGGCTTCAGTCATCCATGACTTCCTCTTCGCGCGACGCGGCGAGGCGGCGCATTTCGTCCTCGAAGCCGAGCAGCGACAGGTCGGTCATGCGCGCGGGATAGAGAATGCCGTCGAGGTGATCGCATTCATGCTGAACGACGCGGGCGTGGAAACCGGAGACGGCTCGCTCGACGGTCTCGCCGAACGGCGTGATCCCGCGATAGCGCAGATGTTTGAACCGGGGCACGGAGCCCAGCAGGCCGGGCACGGACAAACAGCCCTCCCAGCCGATTTCCTTTTCCTCACCCACAGGCTCCAGCACCGGATTGACCAGGATGGTCAGGTTCGCCGGCTCGTCGCCGGGCGCGCCGCTCGACCGCCCCTCAGGGACATGGAACATGACCACGCGCAAGGGGACATGGACCTGGGGCGCGGCCAGCCCGGCGCCGCTGGCATCCTCCAGCGTCTCGAGCATGTCGCCGACGAGCCGCCGAATTTCCGGTGCGGTGGGATCGGGCACCTCGGCCGCGCGCTGGCGCAAAACCGGGTGCCCCATGCGGGCGATTTTGAGAATGGCCATCGCATGAATATAGGGCCCCCGACGAACAGGTAAAGCCTGTGGGGGGCCGCGAGGCCCCCACGCCCCCCAATACTTCCCCGGCTTCCTTGACAGGTTTCGAGGCGCTCCCTTAAATGCGGCACGTCCTTTCGGGCGGGCGCTTAGCTCAGCGGGAGAGCACTGCTTTCACACGGCAGGGGTCGCAGGTTCAATCCCTGCAGCGCCCACCATATACGCGGCTCGTCATCGATCGGGTGGCGACCACCCGGAATTCCGCCGACGTGCCACGCGGTGGGTCCCCCCGCTTGCACGCGAGTTGGGCTAGAGATAGTGGATGTTGTTCAGCGGGCGGAAGAGACTGCATCGAGGCCCCACGGCCGATTACGGCGGACTGCAAGCGGGCATCGACGGGCGGGCGCTTAGTTCAGTGGGAGAGCACTGACCGGGCCGAAGACCGGATTTCAGCTCCAGCTCCGCGAACAGGTCAATGGCAAGGCTACGGCGCTCGACAATTAAATCCTGAAAGCACCGGAACAGAAGGCAACGCTCGCGGCCCTACCGCTCGAAGCGAAGTGCGGCGGCGGTGAAGCCCGCTATGTCGCGCGCCCGCTTGCCGGGGAATTGCTCCACCTCGATCGTGCGCGCGTCGATCAGCCGGACCAGCAGGGTTCCTGCAACCGGCAGGGCATTGGTGTCATAGGCGCCCGGCGCGTTGCGGTTGAAGTTGCGGACCAGTTCGTAGCGCACGATGCCGCTTGCCGCGTCGATGGCGGCTGGATCGGGGTCGTTGCCGCGCACACCGTATTGGCCCGGCGCGGGAAAGGCGGCCGATAGCGACGCCACGATCCAGCGCGGTTCGACATTGTCGTAGGCGAAAGCGAGGTGGTTGAAATAATAGGGCCGCCCCGGCGCGTCGCGGCCGTCGTAATCGCCGCTCCCCCGAAGGAACCAGTTGCCGACGAGCCGGCCGTCGATGTCGTAGAAATTGCGCCCGCCTCGCGGTTCGATACGGCGCGGGCTCTTGGCCGCGAAGGCGCTCTTCAGCGGCTCGTCGTAATAGTCGAACGGCGATTGCATGGACAGGGTGTGGACATAGGTTCCGGCATAACGGGCGCGGTTGACGAAGGGATTTTCCCGCTCGCGGTCCACCACGCCGAAATCGATGGCTCGGTAGGAGCCGGCCAGGCCGAGCGCCTCGCCCGATTCCACCGGGATACGCAAGCAGGTGGCGCGCTCGTCTTCCGCCAGCTCCCGGCCGATTTTCCGGCGCAATCCGGGCGCCAGCTCGTTGAGGTGGATGAAGTAGCTGTAAAACGTGCAGGAATG
>SHVT01000028.1 GCA_009694125.1 Rhodospirillaceae bacterium
CAAGCCGCACGCCGCCGCCTACGCGCTGATCGCCTATCAGACCGCTTGGCTCAAGGCGAATTACCCGGTCGAGTTCCTGGCTGCATCGATGACCCTCGAATTGGCCAATACCGATAAGCTCAACATGTTTCGGCAGGAGGCCGATCGGCGGCGTGTCCGGCTGTTGCCCCCCGATATCAACGCCTCCGCCGCCACATTCGCCGTAGCGTCAGTGAAGGATTCGGGCGAGCAGGGGAGGGGAGCGATCCTCTATGCGCTGGCGGCCGTGCGCAATGTTGGGCGTCAGGCAATGGAGTCATTGGTGGCGGAGCGCGAGCGCGGCGGTCGCTTTGCCGACCTCAATGACTTTGCCCAGAGACTCGACGCCAAGGCGCTCAACCGTCGGCAACTTGAGGCGCTCGCCCGGGCGGGAGCCTTCGACGCCCTGGAACCCAATCGCGCGCGAGTGTTTGCGGCGATCGAGTCGGTATTGCGTCACGCCAACGCCGCGGCCAACGAGCGCGAAAGCAATCAGGCGAATTTGTTCGGTGGCGCCGTCATGCCGGCGCGCACGGCTCTGACTCCGGCGATCGCCGATTGGCCCGCCCACGAGCGGCTGCGCCATGAATTCGAGGCCATCGGTTTTTACCTCTCCGCCCATCCCCTCGACAGCTACGTGACGGCATTGAAGCGACTGAGCACGATGCGAGCGGCGGAGGTGCCCGTCCATCTCGCGGCCGGAGGCAATTCGCGCGTCAAGTTGGCCGGTGTCGTCGTCGCTTGTCAGGAACGGAATTCTCAGAAGGGTAGCCGGTTTGCCTTTCTGCAACTCAGCGATGCCGGAGGTGTCTTCGAGGTGACGGTATTTTCCGATGTCCTCGGCTCGGTTCGGCATCTCCTGGAACAAGGCACCCTTTTGCTGGTCACGGTCGAAGCGCGTCTGGATGGCGAATCCTTACGCATGACCGCCAATGCGATCCAGCTCTTGGAAAAGGCAATCGAGCAGTCGGGCGCGGGGATATCGATTCAACTGGCAGATGGCGGCGCGCTGCCGGAGCTGCGGCGGGCCATGGAGGGCCACCGCAATGGGCGAAGCCGGGTTTCGGTCATCATCGACGCGGATGCCGAACACGAGGTCGAAATCACGCTGCCTGGCGCCTATGCCATTACAGCGGAGCTGCGTGGGATCATGCAGTCGCTGCCCGGTGTCACTTCGCTCCAGGACACCTAATATATACATTTTTTTTGTGTAAATAGCAAATTACACAACAAATTAGGTGTATTACAGGTTGACGTGGACCGACACCTGTAAAATAATGCCAATTCTGTACAATTTCTGGAACCCGAACCAAGACCTGAATGACGCAAGAATCCAAACGACCGGACCCTGAGGACGTTGCCAAGGATCGCCGGCAGTCGAAGTCTGGATTTGTTCGGCAAGCGATGACCGCAAATCGCCTGCGCGACGGCGCGGTTGTTTTCCTAAAAGACGACCATAGCTGGTCGGAGAATCTTGTTGGCGTCGCTGTGGCGAATGACGCCGAACAAGCGGCCGCACTTCAAGCCGCCGCCGATCGGGACGTCGCGGCGGCTCGGGTTGTGGGGGCCTATCTTTTCGAGATTGCTTTGGAAAATGGCGATGTTCTGCCGTTGCGCTATCGCGAACGCATCCGCGCGTTCGGACCGAGCATACCCTGGGACCGGCCGGTCTCGGCCGATCAGTTGTCGAGGTGAGCCATGTATGCCTACGACGAATACGATCAAGCGATCGTCGATCAACGCGTCTCGCAGTTCCGCGATCAGGTGCGGCGGCGCATTGCCGGCGAATTAAGCGAAGATGAATTTCGGCCGTTGCGGCTGCAGAACGGCCTCTACCTCCAACTGCATGCCTACATGCTGCGGATCGCCGTGCCTTACGGCACTCTGTCGTCGGCGCAGCTTCGTCAGCTCGGCTACATCGCGCGTCGATATGACAGGAATTACGGGCATTTCACGACACGCCAGAACATTCAATTCAACTGGATCAAGCTGGAGGAAACGCCCGATCTTCTCGCCGACCTAGCCCGCGTCCAGATGCACGGGATCCAGACGAGCGGCAATTGCATCCGCAACATCACCGCCGATCAATATGCGGGAGCCGCCGCCGACGAAATCGAGGATGGGCGCGTGTATTGCGAAATCATGCGGCAATGGTCGACGTTCCATCCCGAATTTTCATTCCTTCCGCGCAAATTCAAGATTGCCCTGACTGGCTCGCCGAACGATCGCGCCGCGGTGCGGGTGCATGACATCGGTATACGTATGCACCGCAACGCCGCGGGTGAAATCGGTTTCGAGGTCATGGTCGGGGGCGGTCAGGGTCGCACGCCGATGATCGCCAAAACCATCCGTGAATTCCTGCCCAAGGAACATTTGCTGTCCTATTTGGAAGCCATCTTGCGCGTCTATAACCAGTTCGGCCGCCGCGACAATTTGTTCAAGGCGCGGATCAAGATCCTGGTCCACGAAATCGGCGTCGAAAAGATGCGTGCGGCCGTCGAGGACGAATGGCAGCAGATCAAGGACGGCCCCTTGGTTCTCCCCCAGGCCACCATCGACGCCATCGCGGCGCATTTCGCACCGCCGGATTATCGGCCGCAGGCAGCAGAGCAGCCCGAAGTCGAACGGCTGCGGCGCAGCGATGGGGAGTTCGCCTTATGGGAAAGGACGAACTTGTTCCCGCACAAGGTGCCCGGCTACGTCATCGTCAACGCGTCGCTCAAGCCCGAAGGCCTGGCGCCCGGAGATGCGACCGCCGAGCAGATGGAGATCGTCGCCGATTTGGCGGATCGCTACAGCTTCTCCGAGGTTCGCGTCACCCACGCCCAAAACCTCGTTTTGCCCCATGTCGCGGTCAAGGATCTGCCGGAAGTGTGGCGGCGCTTGCGGGAGATCGGGTTTGCGACGCCCAATCTCGGCCTCATCACCGACATCATTGCCTGCCCCGGACTGGATTATTGCAGCCTGGCCAACGCGCGCTCGATCCCAGTGGCGCAGCGGCTCACCCACCGTTTCAGCGATCTTGCCCGGGTCCATGACATCGGCGAACTGCAAATCAAGATTTCGGGCTGCATTAATGCCTGCGGCCACCATCACGTCGGGCATATCGGTATTCTCGGCGTCGAAAAAAATGGGGAAGAATTCTACCAGATCACGCTCGGCGGCAGCGCCGATCAGGACGCATCGATCGGAACCATCCTAGGACCGGCCGTGTCAAGTAAAGCGGTCATCGACGCCGTCGACAATTTGATCGGGACCTATCTCGACATCCGACAAGGCCGAGAGACTTTCCTTCACACGGTTCGCCGGGTTGGCGTGGCGCCCTTCAAGGAACGGCTGTATGCCACTGCTTAAGAACGGGAAGGAAGTTGAGGATCCCTGGCATTTGGCCGTCGATGGCGACGCCCTGCCGGTGAACGGGCCGGTTATCGTTTTCCTGGCGCGTTGGAAGGCGGAACGGGAGGCGCTGCTGCGCCGCAACATCGGTGTTGGCGTCCGCCTGAAGAATACGGACAAGGTCGCGGAACTCGCCGACGACCTCGATCGGCTTGGGGTCGTCGCGCTCGAATTTCCGAAATTTTCCGACGGGCGTGCATACACCCAGGCTCGGTTGCTGCGCGAACGTTATGCCTATCGCGGCGAATTGCGCGCAACCGGCAATGTTCTGCCGGATCAGCTTCTTTTCATGCACCGCTGCGGTTTCGACGCCTTCGAGGCCACCGATCCCCGAGTCCTTCGCAACTGGGAAAATGTGGTCGGCGCGTTCAGCCTGTTCTATCAGCCCACGGGCGACGGCCGCGCGACGGTGAATGGGCTTCGGCAAACCCGCGCCGCATCCGACAACGAAGGCTCGCGGTGATGACGGCGACCACGATCGCCAAGGACAAGACCGACCAAGTGGTCCGGCGCCTGCGGAACATCGCGCGCGACCACGCGCCGTCGGCCCTGGCCAGCAGCTTTGGCGTCGAGGACATGGTACTGACCGATCTTATCGATCGGGAAGCGCTCGATATCGGCATCTTTACGCTCGATACCGGGCGTTTGCCGGAAGAGACCTACCGGCTGATGCAAGAGGTCCGGACTCGCTACCGCGTCCGGATCGTTCCCTATTTTCCGCGCGGCGACGCGGTGGAGAGTTATGTCGCGGTCAATGGGCCGAACGCGTTCTTCGACAGCGTGGCGTTGCGGAAGGCCTGCTGCAACATCCGCAAAGTTGAGCCCTTGCGGCGGGCATTGGCAGGGAAGGCCTCGTGGATCACCGGCCAACGCCGGCAGCATTCCCCGACGCGGCGAGACCTGCCCTTCGAGGAGCGCGACGAGGACAACCGTCTGCAGAAGTTCAATCCCCTCGCCGATTGGACGAATGAGGAAATCTGGACCTATGTCAAAGAGCGCGGCGTTCCCTACAACGCGCTACATGATCGGTTCTATGCCAGCATTGGCTGCGCGCCCTGCACGCGGGCCATCGCGGTAGGCGAGGACATCCGCGCCGGGCGCTGGTGGTGGGAAGATTCGGAAACCAAGGAATGCGGTCTGCATTCCGCAAACCTGACGAGACCGAAGTCATGAATTTTGAGACGAGCGTGGATCCGAACCGGCCGGCGGCGACCGTTGATCGAACGGCTGACCGGTCGTGGTCGCATCTCGACACGCTTGAGAGCGAAGCCATCCATGTCCTGCGCGAGACCGCGGCGGAGTTTCGCAATCCGGTGTTGATGTTTTCCGCCGGGAAGGATTCGACCGTCCTGCTGCGCCTCGCGGAGAGAGCTTTTCGGCCCGGGCGGTTTCCGTTTCCCTTGTTGCATGTCGACACCGGGCATAATTTTCCCGAGGTCATCGATTTTCGCGACCGTACGATGGCGCGTCTGGGCGAGCGCCTGATCGTTCGAACGGTTCAGGAGTCTATCGACAAGGGCCGCGTGACGCTCAAGAAGGAAAGTCAGAGCCGCAACGCCCTGCAGACCGTCACCTTGCTCGACGCGATCACCGAATTTGGTTTCGATGCTTGTATCGGCGGGGCCCGCCGCGATGAAGAGAAGGCGAGGGCGAAGGAGCGAATTTTCTCCTTTCGCGACGAATTCGGGCAATGGGATCCGCGCCGGCAGCGGCCCGAACTGTGGCACCTGTATAACGGGCGCGTCGATCCGGGCCAGCATATGCGGGTTTTTCCCTTAAGCAATTGGACCGAGCTCGACATCTGGCAATATATCGCGCGTGAGAGCCTGGAAATCCCGACGATCTATTTCGCCCATCACCGGCAGGTCGTGCGCCGCGCCAATCATTTGGTGCCGGTTTGGGAATTTCTTGAACTGCAACCGGGCGATGTCATCGAGTCGCGGCTGGTGCGGTTCCGTACGGTCGGCGACATTTCTTGCACGCTGCCGGTCGAGTCGCCGGCGGCGACCGTTGCCGAAATCATCGCCGAAACGGTGGAAGCGCGCGTGAGCGAACGGGGCGCCACGCGTATGGACGATCGTACGTCGGAAGCCTCGATGGAACTCCGCAAGATCGCGGGCTATTTCTGATGATCGGGCGACGGCTATGAAACTGGTGCATGACACAGAGGCCGGCGCGGGTGGTCTGTTGCGTTTCACGACGGCGGGCAGCGTCGATGACGGCAAAAGCACGCTGATCGGGCGCATTCTGCACGACGCAAAGGCGGTGCCCCAAGACCAAATCGAAGCGCTGGAGCGCGCCGCGCGCCGCAGCGGCGACGGCGCCATCGATTTGTCCCTTTTGACCGATGGCCTTACCGCCGAACGCGAACAGGGCATCACGATCGACGTCGCCTATCGCTACTTCGCGACGAGGCGACGGAAATTCATCATCGCCGACACGCCGGGGCATGAGCAGTACACGCGCAACATGGTCACCGGCGCGAGCACGGCGGATTTGGCGATCGTGCTGGTCGACGTTCGCAAGGGTCTGACCGACCAGACCCGTCGTCACCTTTATCTTTCCAACCTGTTGGGGATTCGCCACCTGCTGATCGCGGTCAACAAGATGGATCTCGTCGGCTACCAGGAATCCGCTTATTCGGCGATTGCGAAGGCGGCCAGCGACGTATGCACCAAACTCTCGGCGCCCTTGCCGCACCTTATCCCGATCTCGGCAAAGCTCGGCGATAACGTCGTTCATCCGAGCGACAACATGCCGTGGTATCGCGGCCCGGCTTTGTTGACGCTACTGGAGACCGTGCCCATCCCCGGTTCCGAAATGGCCAGAAGTGCCTTTCGCTTTCCGGTGCAGATCGTGAGCCGTCCGCGAGGCGGCGGTTCGGACCCGCTTCGCCTCTATATGGGCCGCATCGAATCGGGAGAAATACGCGTCGGCGATCGCGTCGTCATCCTGCCCGCGGGCACGCAGACCAAGATTGCCTCGATCAAGACGCTCGACGGCGACCTCGACCATGCGGCGGCGCCGCAATCGGTAGCGGTGACGGTTGCCGACGACATCGACATCGCCCGCGGAGACATGCTTGTCCATCCCGACCAAACCCCAAGGGTCGATCGCCGCATCGATGCGACGCTGTGTTGGTTCGGCGACGATCCCTTCGACAATCGGCGCAAATATCTCTTGAAGCAGGGTACACGCACGGTGGGCGCCAAGGTCGCGAAACTCATCGACCGTGTCGACGTCAAGAACTTGCAGATTTCTGAAGCCCCCGAGACCCTGATGCGAAACGACATCGGCCGCGCTCAACTTGTGCTGCCAGCGAAGATTGCCTTCGATAGCTATCGACGGAACCGGGCCACGGGCGCCTTCATTCTTATCGACGAGCAGAGCAACGCGACCGTGGCGGCAGGCATGATCGACTAGGCTGCTTCACGAACGACCGCCTATTGCCTTTCCGTTTATGGGGGTTGAGGAGCACGACCGTGTCGCGACGAAAATCCGTGAAGCATGCCGTTTGACATTCTGTACATCCTTTCGGGAGCGTTCGTCGGGTTCATCGTCGGGCTGACCGGGGTGGGCGGCGGCTCGCTGATGACGCCCATTCTGGTCCTCTTATTTGGGATCCATCCGGCGACCGCCGTCGGCACCGACCTTTTGTATGCGGCGGCCACCAAAGGCATCGGTTCGCTGGTTCATGGCTGGAAGCGAAACATCGACTGGCGCGTGGTTGGCTTGTTGGCCACGGGCAGCGTGCCAGCGGCGGCGGCGACACTCTTCATCTTGTCGCGGCTCGGTCCACAAAGCGCCCAGGGCGCCAGGGTGATTACAGTGGTGCTGGGTGGCGCCTTGCTGCTGACCGCGGCACTGCTCATTTTCCGCAAATGGCTCATGAAGCTTCGTGGCATCGCATCGACCCCGAACCCGGTGCGCGAGGCTCTGCTGACGATTCTGACGGGCGCGGCAATCGGATTGCTGGTCTCGATTACCTCGGTCGGCGCCGGAGCCATTGGGGTCACGGCGTTGCTGATGCTCTATCCGACGTTTTCGATCGTCCGCGTCGTCGGAACCGACATTGCGCATGCGGTGCCATTAACCTTAGTGGCGGGCATTGGCCATTGGTTCATGGGGTCCGTCGATGTGACGATGCTGGTTTCCCTTCTCATGGGATCGATTCCCGGAATCGTACTCGGAAGTTATTCGGCGCCTCACGTGCCCGACCGCAGCTTGCGCATCATCCTGGCGATCGTTCTCACCGCCGTCGGCATCAAGCTGATCCTTAATTAGCCAGCCGGATGTTCGGAGTGCTCGTGCTCGTGAATGGGACCTTTTTGCTTGCTAATCCCTGAAGGGAAGACTATTTAGCACCCGCTCTAATCTCGCACGCAGGACTACGGCCGCGAGCCGATGGCTCAATGGTCGATCCGGTGTTCCAGCGCCCTCTCGACAGCGCTGGGACGCACGTCCCGCGGAGGATCAACCGGAAAAGGACGCGTCAAATGGCAATGCCAACGTTTACCATGCGCCAGCTGCTCGAAGCCGGCGTACATTTCGGTCACCAAACACGCCGCTGGAACCCGAAGATGGCGCCGTATCTCTACGGCGCGCGCAACAATGTCCACATAATCGACCTTCAACAGACGGTGCCGCTGGCTTACCAGGCAATGAAAGCCGTCCGCGACGTGGTGGCCAACAACGGGCGTGTCTTGTTCGTCGCCACCAAACATCAGGCGGCGGAGCCGGTTGCCGAAGCCGCGCGGCGCTGCGGCCAATATTTCGTCAACCATCGCTGGTTGGGCGGGATGTTGACCAACTTCAAGACGATCTCGCTGTCGATCAAACGTCTCCGCGAGTTGGATGAGCGGCTCAGCACCGAAAACGTCGGGTTGACGAAGAAGGAATTGCTCAATCTGACGCGCGAACGCGACAAGCTTGAGCGCGCGCTCGGTGGCATCAAGGAAATGGGCGGTCTCCCAGACATTCTTTTTATCATCGATACCAACAAGGAATCGATCGCCGTCGCCGAAGCGCGCCGCCTGAATATTCCTGTGGCCGCCGTGCTCGACAGCAATAGCGATCCCGCCGGCATTACGTTCCCGATCCCCGGCAATGATGACGCGCTTCGCGCCATTCAACTTTATTGCGACCTCATGGCGGGAGCCGTTCTGGACGGCCTACAGGAAGAATTAAAGGCCGCTGGAGTCGATATCGGCGCCTCCGAAAGCGCACCTCGCGACGACCTTCCTGAGTTGGAAGGACAGGCGCAACAACCGGGAGAAGGCGGTGCCCCGGCTGCGGACGCCGAGCCCGGTGCCAAGCCTACGGTGCCGAAGCGCCGGAGCGGAGCCGGCGCCCCGCGCCGACGGCCGGAAAAGGCCAAGGTCTAGTCCGGTTCGAGCTCCGAGGATTAAGCCGGCCGTGGCCGTTTTGGCGGATTCCGCCGGCTAAAGAACGAGACCGAGGTGAACAATGGCAGAGATCACGGCATCGCTGGTCAAGGACCTGCGCGAAAAGACTGGGGCCGGCATGATGGACTGCAAGCGGGCGCTGGCGGGGACCGCCGGCGATCTCGAGCGGGCCGTCGATTGGCTTCGCAAGAAAGGTCTCGCCGCGGCGGCCAAGAAAGCCGGCCGTATCGCGGCAGATGGCCTAGTCGCGGTGGCAACGGATGGAAAAGCCGGGGCCCTCGTCGAGATTAATTCCGAAACCGATTTCGTTGCCCGCAACGAAGCGTTCCAGGATTTTGCGCGCAATCTCGGCCTACTGGCCCTGACCGTTGGTGGCGACGTCGAGCGGCTGAAATCGGCGTCTTATCCCGGCGGCGGCACGGTCGCCGACGTCCTAACCACCCTGGTCGCCACGATCGGTGAAAACATGGCGCTGCGGCGCTCGGTCGCTCTATCGGTGAAGCAGGGCGTTGTCGCGGGTTATACCCATAGTTCGGTGGCGCCTGGACTCGGCAAGATCGGCGTCCTTGTCGGGATCGAGTCGACCGGCAATCCCGAAAGACTGGCGGCCTTGGGTAAGCAGCTTGCCATGCATGTCGCGGCGGCCAACCCACAGGCGCTCGATATCGGCAGCGTCGATCCGGCGATGCTTGAACGCGAACGTGCGGTCTTGACCGAGCAGGCAAAGACCTCAGGCAAACCCGCCGCGGTTATCGAAAAGATGGTCGAAGGCCGCGTTCGCAAGTACTATCAGGATGTCGTTTTGCTCGAACAGGCCTTCGTCATTGATGGCGAAACTCGAGTCGGCGCCGCTGTGGATGCCGTGGCCAAGGAGTTGGGGACGCCGGTCAAGGTCATCGCCTTCCAGCGGTTCGCCCTGGGCGAGGGGATCGAGCGGAGCGCCAACGATTTTGCCTCCGAGGTAGCGGCCCTGGCACGCTGATCCCCGGCCTTCGCGGCATCGACCAGGGCGCCTGGGCGCAGGGAGGAGTGGCGATGACCGTCGCGCCTAGATACCGGCGAGTGCTCCTCAAGATATCGGGCGAAGCCTTGATGGGGCCGGGCGAATTCGGATTGGATGGCCCCTCGATCGAGGCGATCGCTCGCGACATTCGTGGCGTCCATGCCATGGGCGTCGAAGTTTGCCTCGTGATCGGCGGGGGAAACATCTTTCGCGGGATCAGTGGCGCATCCGCCGGAATGGAACGTGCCAGCGCCGACTACATGGGCATGTTGGCCACGGTGATCAACGCCCTGGCGATGCAGAACGCGCTGGAGCGGTTGGGCGTCAACACGCGTGTGTTGTCCGCCATACCCATGGCCACGGTCTGCGAGCCCTACATTCGCCGCCGTGCCATCCGCCATTTGGAAAAGAACCGAGTTGTGATCTTCGCCGCCGGCACGGGAAATCCATTTTTCACGACCGATACGGCGGCGGCGTTGCGGGCGTCGGAAATGGGATGCAAGGCTCTGCTGAAGGGTACAAAGGTCGACGGCGTCTACAGCGCCGATCCAGTGAAAGACAAAAGCGCTACGCGGTTCGACCGATTGGACTATCTTGATGTCCTGTCGCGCGATCTTAAGGTCATGGACGCCTCGGCGATCTCCCTCGCGCGAGAAAATGGCATTCCGATTCTGGTATTCTCGATACACAATGAAGGAGCATTCGCCGAAGTTATCTCCGGCAGAGGGCGGTTCACGATCATCGAGGAAAAGGAGTAAGTCGTGTCCGGCGCGGATCCCAATGATCTCAAGCGGCGTATGACCGGTGCCATCGAGGCGCTGCGCAAGGAACTTTCGGGCCTGCGAACGGGCAGGGCCAGTGTCAGCCTGCTCGAACCGGTCTCCGTCGATGCTTATGGCAGCTCAATGCCACTCAACCAGGTTGGCACCGTCGGCGTCCCCGAACCTCGATTGTTGACCGTTCAGGTCTGGGATCGGGGGCTGGTCAAGGCGGTTGAAAAGGCCATACGAGACGCCAATCTAGGGCTTAACCCAGTCGCCGATGGCCAACTGGTTCGCGTGCCGGTGCCGCAATTGAACGAGGAACGGCGGAAAGAACTTATCAAGATCGCCCACAAATATTCAGAGCAGGCGCGTATTTCGATCCGTAACGTGCGGCGCGATGGAATGGATGCGCTGAAGGTGATGGAGAAAAAGGGCGATATCTCCGAAGACGAACATCGCCGGCGCGAGAGCCAAATCCAGACATTGACCGATGAGTTCATCGCCAAGGTCGACGAGGCGTTGGCTGCCAAGGAAAAAGACATCGCCCACGTTTGACATGATGAAACCTCAGCTCGCCAGCGAAGCGCCGCCGCCGATGCACGTTGCCATCATCATGGATGGCAACGGGCGCTGGGCTCAAGCGCGCGGCTTGCCCCGCACCGTGGGTCACCGCCAGGGCGCCGACGCCGTGCGCCGCGCTGTGGCGGGCGCAGGGGAACTCGGGATTGCCTATCTGACTTTGTTCGGATTCTCATCGGAGAATTGGAAGAGGCCGGCTGCGGAAGTCGACGACCTGATGGGGTTGCTTCGCCACTATCTGCGCGGTGAAATCGCCGAACTGCACAAAGAAGGCATCAGGCTCCGGGTGATCGGCGATCGTAGCCGCTTGGCGGGAGACATCGTGGCTCTCATCGAAAACGCCGAAGCGATGACCCGCGACAATTCCGCCTTGAACCTCACGGTCGCGCTCAGCTATGGCGGACGCGCGGAAATCGTTCAGGCGGCGAGAGACCTGGCCCAGGCGGTCGCCGAGGGACGTGCGACCGTTGATGGCATCGATGAGCCCGCCTTTGCCAACCAATTGTCGACGGCGGGAATTCCAGACCCGGATCTCATCATTCGCACTAGCGGCGAGTTGCGCCTCAGCAATTTTCTCCTCTGGCAATCGGCCTATTCTGAGTTGTTGTTCATCGACACACTTTGGCCCGATTTCAACAAGGGCGACCTCGAAAAAGCCGTCAGGGAATTTTGGCGCCGGGAAAGACGATACGGCGCCGCCGGTGAGTGAATCCTGGGCTCGCGGTCTGTTCCGTAGAATCATTTCGGCGCTCGTCTTGGCCACCGCGACCTTGGCGGCGGTTCAGGCTGGCCCGCCTTATTTTGGTGCCTTTGTCACCGCGGCCGCGATAGTGATGGCCTGGGAATGGGGGCGTCTTTGCAGCCGTGGCACCTTCAACGCAACCGGCGCGGCGCTTATGCTGGTGATCGCGGCGACGTCGAATTTCGCGGCTTTTGGCGAGCCCGGCATGGCCCTGGTCATGACCTTGGCCGCGCCCCTGCCGATGATTGTTCTGGCGCGCCTCCTTCGCCACCCTCATCCATTTTGGGTTGGTCTGGTTGGCGTGCTCTATTTGAGCTTGCCGGTGATCGCCGTACACTGGCTCTACCTGTGGCCGGCATCGGGCCCCCTGACGCTGCTTTGGCTATTGGCAATTGTTTGGGCGACCGACACGGCCGCGTTTTTTGCGGGGAAGTTGATCGGCGGACCGCTTCTGGCGCCAGCTATTAGCCCGAAGAAAACATGGGCAGGCCTGGGCGGCGCGATGGTCGGGGCCGCGGCTGCGGGAGTGGCGGTTGGATTGACCGGTGGCACAAGCGTCTCCGTCCCCATGATCGCCGGGGTTGCGATGATGCTGGCGGTCGTGGCGCAAGGGGGCGACCTGGCCGAATCCTTCGTCAAGCGGCGTTTCGGTGTGAAAGATGCCAGTGCGCTGATTCCAGGCCATGGCGGGTTGCTCGATCGTGTTGACGGCTTGATGGCCGCGGCCGCCGCCTTCGGTCTGTTTCAGGCCGTGTCCGGGACTGAGGCGCTCTCATGGCGTTGACAAGCCCGGCGCCGCGAACTCAACCCCGCCGCATAACCATTCTCGGCGCGACCGGCTCGATCGGCCGCAACACTGTTGAGCTTATCGAGAGGCAGAAGGGGGCCTATGCGGTCGAGGCCCTGACGGCGCACCGCGATGTCGCCCGTTTGGCCGACCAGGCGCGGCGTCTCGGAGCAAGAAGGGCGGTGGTGGCCGACCCGGCATTCTATGTCGCGCTAAAGGCCGCACTTTCGGGCTCGGGCGTTGAGGCCGCGGCGGGTCCCGAGGCTCTGACGGAGGCCGCCGCCATGCCAGCCGAATGGGTAATGTCGGCCATCGTCGGCGTGGCCGGCCTGGCGCCCACGCTCGCGGCGGTGCGGCGCGGCGCTGTGGTTGCGCTGGCGAATAAGGAGTGCCTCGTTTCCGCCGGCCCGGTCATGACGTCGGAAATCAAGCGGCATGGCGCGACTCTGTTGCCGGTCGATTCGGAGCACAACGCCATATTTCAGGTCTTCGACGCCGTGCAGCCCGAGGCGGTGGAACGTATCTATTTGACGGCCTCCGGCGGCCCCTTCCGTACACTGCAGCACGATGCGATGGCCGGTGTCACGCCGTCTCAGGCGCTGGCCCACCCGACGTGGACCATGGGCGCCAAGATTTCGGTCGATTCGGCAACAATGATGAACAAGGGCCTAGAACTGATCGAGGCGCATTACCTGTTTCCAGTCGGCAAGGACCGAATCGAAATCCTGGTCCATCCCCAGTCGGTCGTCCATGGGCTGGTGGCGATGGTCGATGGGTCGATTCTGGCGCAGATGGGAAGCCCAGATATGCGCACGCCCATTGCTTATGCATTGGGTTGGCCGCGGCGCATGCCGGCGCCATCGGCGCGGCTGGATTTGGCAAAATTGGGGCAACTGACCTTCGAGGCGCCCGACCCTGCACGGTTTCCCGCGCTTCGAGTTGCGCGCGATGCCTTGCACCAGGGCGGTGGTGCCCCTACTATTCTCAATGCGGCCAATGAGGTCGCCGTTCAGGGCTTTCTCGCCGGCCGCGTTGGGTTCCTCGACATCGTACGCGTGGTCGAACGGTGTCTTGAGACGGTGGAATCGATGACGCCCGGCGATCTCGTTGACGTTCAGGCGCTGGATGAAGAGGCGCGCCTCAAGGCAGCGGAAGTTGTGATCGATGTGTCGAGACAAAGAACGAATTGAGTGATCCCACGATGGAATTTCTGGCCAGCGCCTCAAGTTATTTGATCTCGTTTCTCTTGGTCTTGACCGTCCTCGTCTTCGTCCATGAGCTCGGCCATTACTGGGTGGCGCGGCGTTGCGGCGTCCGCATCGAGATCTTCTCCATTGGGTTCGGCCCGGAGATTCGGGGCTGGACCGACCGCGCGGGGACCCGGTGGAAGCTGAGCCTGGTGCCCCTGGGCGGCTATGTAAAAATGTTCGGCGACGCCGATGCGGCCAGCGTGACCAGCAACCCCTTGGTGGGCTTGAGCCCACGCGAGACCGCCGAGTCCTTCTATCACAAGCCGCTGGCCCAGCGTGCCGCGATCGTTGCCGCTGGACCTGCGGCCAATTTCCTGTTCGCCGCCCTGGTTTTCGCCGGATTGTTCGTTTTCGTCGGTCAACCTTTCACGCCACCGGACGTCAGCGCCGTCCTGCCGGGAAGCGCCGCCGAAAAGGCGGGCCTCCAACCGGGGGATCGCATACTTCGCATCAACGGCGAATCGATCGAGCGATTCGAGGAAATCCAACGAATCGTTCAAATTGGTTTGGAACAGCCGCTCGACATCGTCGTTCGCCGCGGCGGTGGCGAGATTGTCTTGAGAGCGGTCCCCACGGTCGTTGAGGAGGTGGGCCGGTCGGGCGACAAACGTCGTGTCGCCAGGCTCGGGTTGCGCGCCGGCGGTGTTGAGTTCGTGCGGCACGACCCGCTCACCGCCATATGGCGATCGGTGCAGGAAACCTATAGCCAAACGGTCGGCACGTTGCGCGCCGTCGGACAGATGATCGCGGGTAGCCGCACGACGGAAGAACTTGGCGGGCCGCTGCGCATTGCCCAGATGTCGGGCGAAGTCGTGCAGGGCGGCGTCGGCTCGCTGCTCGTCTTTATCGCGATATTGTCCATCAATCTTGGCCTCATCAATCTTTTCCCGATCCCGGTCCTTGATGGCGGCCACTTGATGTTCTACGCCATTGAGGCAGTGCGAGGACGACCGTTGGGCCCGCGGGCTCAGGAATATGGTTTCCGCGTCGGCCTCGCCTTGGTCGTGACGCTTGCCGTTTTTGCGACATGGAACGACCTCGTCCATCTCAGGGTGGTCGAATTCCTGGTTGGATTAGTCACCTGATACGGCTGCGGCGCATGGTCGACTTCAGTCGTTGGGCCGCTGCCGCCGCAGTGTCGGCCGCGCTTTTTCTGCCGTCGCCGGTTCAGACGCAGGTGCTGCCTTCCGCGCCACGCATTCAGGAAATCCGGGTTGAAGGCAATCAGCGCGTCGAGCCGGAGACGGTCCGCTCCTACATGACCTCGGTCAGGACGGGCGACGGGTTTGAGCCGGAGCGACTCGACCGCGCCCTCAAGGACCTGTTCGGCACCGGCCTGTTCGCCGATGTGACGCTGCGGCGCGAGGGCGGCGCACTGGTCGTCAGCGTCGTCGAAAATCCCATCATTAACCGCATAGCCTTCGAGGGGAATCAGCGGATCACCGAGGAAGTGCTAAGGCAGGAAGTTCAGCTGCGCCCGCGCGTGGTCTACACGCGAACCCGCGTTCAAAGCGATGTGAACAGGATCCTCGATATCTATCGGCGCAGCGGACGGTTTGCCGCCTCCGTCGAACCGAAGGCCATTCAGTTGACGCAGAACCGCGTCGATCTGGTGTTCGAGGTCGACGAAGGACCGCGCACGAATGTGCGGCGCATCAACTTCGTCGGCAACCGGCAATTCTCCGACAGCCGTTTGCACGAAGTCGTCCTGACCAAGGAGAGCCGCTGGTATCGCTTTTTCTCGAGCGACGATACTTACGACCCGGATCGGCTATCCAACGACCGCGAATTGTTGCGTCGTCATTATCTCGCAAACGGGTATACGGATTTTCGCGTTGTCTCCGCCGTCGCCGAACTGACCCCCGAGCGCGACGCATTTTTCGTTACGTTTACGATCGACGAGGGCGAACGATACAGATTCGGCAAGGTCGATCTGGAGTCCCGGCTTCGCGATCTCGATCCAATGCAACTCCGCAGCAATGTCACCACGACCGCGGGCGACTGGTACAATGCGGACGCGGTCGAGAGCACGATCAACAAGCTCACCGACGCCCTCGGCACGCTCGGTTACGCCTTCGTGGAAATCCGGCCCCGCATCGGTCGGAATCGCGATGCGCGCACCATCGATCTCACCTTCGAAATCGAAGAGGGCCCGCGTGTCTATGTCGATCGCATCAACATCGTCGGAAACGTCCGCACGATGGATAAGGTCGTCCGCCGCGAATTCCGCATCGCCGAAGGTGACGCATTCAACACCGCGAAGCTGCGGCGATCGCGCCAGCGCCTCCGCAATTTGGGCTTTTTCGAGAAGGTCGATGTGGCCAACGTCCAGGGATCCGCGCCCGATCGAACGACGATCAACGTTGAAGTCGAGGAGCGTTCGACGGGCGAGTTGAGCTTTGGGTTCGGTTTCTCGACCAATGAAGGCCCGCTTGCCGATATCAGCATTCGCGAGAGAAATCTTCTCGGGCGTGGCCAGGATTTGAGGCTGGGTCTGCAGGCCTCCGGCCGTAGGCAGCAGGTCGACCTGAGCTTCACGGAGCCGCTTTTCCTCGACCGGAATCTTTCCGCTGGGTTCGATCTCTTCACCGTCGAGCGCAACCGACAGCGCGAAAGTTCGTTCGACTCCAGCGAAACCGGCGCGACGGTTCGCCTTGGCTATGAGATCACCGAGGCGTTGCGCCAGACACTTCGTTATACATTGCGCCAGGACGAGATTGCCAACGTGCCGGCCACCGCCTCGCGGTTTGTTCGCGAACAACAAGGCAGCCGTGTGTCTTCGATCCTGGGCCAGGAGTTAACTTACGACCGCAGGGATGATCGCTTCGATCCGACGGAAGGATATTTCGTCCGTATGGGCAACGAAGTGGCCGGGCTCGGCGGCGAAGTGTACTATTTGCGCCATCGGCTTTCGGGCGCCTATTATTATGCCCTCGCCACCGAATGGGTCGCGAGCGTCTCCGGCGAAGCCGGCTACATCATTGGTCTCGGAGAAAACGTCCGTATCCAAAACCGATTTTTCCTTGGTGGCGACACCTTCCGCGGTTTTGCCAATGCCGGCATCGGCCCGCGCGACATCGGCACCGATGACGCCCTGGGCGGCAACGAATACGTTGTCGGTACCGTCGAGCTGACATTTCCCACCGGGTTACCGAAGGAACTGGGGCTCAAGGGCGGTCTCTTTACGGATGTCGGCACGCTGGGTAGTTTGGATTCGGTCAACCTCGGGGTCTCCGACGCCCAGTCGCTGCGCGCATCGGCCGGCGTCGGTTTGTCCTGGCGTTCGCCGGTGGGTCTGATCCGGATCAGCATGGCGAAGGCCGTGCTTAAGGAGGACTACGACAAATCCGAACTCTTCCGCTTCAGTCTCGGGACGCGGTTCTAGCTATGCAGGTGAATGGAATAAGAAATTTCACTATCGCTGCGGTCGCGGCTGCCGCGACGGTTTTTTCGGTCTCGGCTGGGGCCCAACAGATTGTCGTCGTGGATATGGATTTTATCGGCAAGGAGTCCGTGGCGGCGAAATCGGTGCGAGAGCAAGTGCAGAAAAGGGGTGCCACCCTTCTGGATTCCTATAAGCGACAGGAAAATGAAATCATCGCGGCTTACGATGATCTCGCTAAGCAGAGGCCTTTGCTTGCACCTGAGGCTTTCAGCCAGCGGCGCAGGGATCTCGACCAGAAAAAATCTGACTTTCAACAACGAGTGCAGATGATAGATAGGCAAGTGAGCCAAGCTGGCAATGATGCAATTCGTCAGGTGGATGAGACCATGCGTGAAGTAGTCCGCGAATATGCAACTGAGAAAAAGGCCGAACTCGTCCTTCTCAAAGGCGTCACGCTGTATGCCGGTAAGACTGTCGACATCACGGCCGAGGTTCTGAAGCGCCTGGACAAGAAGCTGCCTACTGTTGTCGTCAACTTCCCGAAATAGGCCGGGACGCCATGGCGGATCCGCGCTTCTTCGCCGTCGCGGGCCCCTTCGGTCTCGGACAGTTGGCGGACCTCGCCGGAGCGCGGCTGGCCGATGGCGCCGATCCGCAAGCTGTATTCACCGACGTCGCGCCGCTGGAAACCGCAGGCCCGGGCAATGTCAGTTTTCTAGACAATAAGCGTTATGTTGACGCCTTCCGCGTCAGCCGCGCCGGCGCGTGCGTCGTTCATCCCTCCTTGGCGCCAGAAGCGCCCGCCGGGATGCTTCTGTTGCTGACCGAGAAACCCTATCGGGGTTATGCCAGGATCGCCCAGGCATTCTATCCGAGGCTCGGGCGCGCGGATTCCGCCATTCATCCAACCGCGACTGTCGATCCAAATGCGATCTTGGGCAAACAATGCCGCGTGGAGGCGGGCGCCGTGATCGGGGCCGGTGCCGAGATCGGGAGCGGTTGCCGGATCGCGCCGAACGCCGTCATCGGCGAAGGGGTTGTCCTCGGCGAGGATTGCGTGGTTGGCGCTTGTGCGTCCTTGAGCCATTGCAAGGTCGGATCGCGCGTAGTCATTTATCCCGGTGTTCGTATCGGGCAGGACGGCTTCGGCTTCGCCATGGACGCCGCCGGGCATGAAAAGGTGCCGCAATTGGGCCGTGTCATCGTCCATGACGACGTGGAAATCGGCGCCAACACGACCATCGATCGCGGCAGCGGACCCGATACGGTCATCGGGGCCGGGTGCATGATTGATAACTTGGTTCAGATCGGGCACAACGTGCAACTGGGTCGTGGTTGCGTCGTGGTTGCGCAAGCGGGTATCGCCGGAAGCACGCGGCTGGAGGACTTCGTCATCGTCGCGGCGCAGGCGGGGATCGTGGGTCATGTGACGATCGGGCGAGGCGCGCGCCTCGCCGCCCAGTGCGGAGTCATGCGCAACGTGGCGCCCGGGGAAAACGTCGGGGGCAGTCCCGCCATGCCGCTGCGTCAATTCATGCGACAAGTCGCGACGTTGGCCCGCCTCGCGAAGCGAACGGAAGTCTAAGCGATGGACGAAGGAAAGAAAGTCGCGGTCGGCGAGGTTATCGACATCACCCGCGTGATGGAGATGATCCCCCATCGCTATCCGTTTCTGATGGTGGATCAGGTGATCGATGTCATACCCGACCAGTCCGCGATCGGGATCAAGAATGTGTCGATCAACGAGCCGCATTTTCAGGGACATTTCCCCCAGCGTCCGGTGATGCCGGGAGTCCTGATCATCGAGGCCATGGCGCAAACCGCGGCGGTTCTGGTGGTGCGGACGCTCGGTCCGTCGGCGGAGGGTAAACTCGTCTATTTCATGTCCGTCGATAGCGCGCGTTTTCGCAAACCCGTGTTTCCGGGAGCGCGGCTGATGATCCACGTAGTCAAGGAGCGCAGCCGCGGCAATGTGTGGAAGTTCAGCGCCCAAGCCAAGGTCGACGGCGTACTCATGGCCGAGGCGACCTACGCCGCCATGATCCTGGACGGTTGAATGCCCGTCATTCACGCGGCGGCAATCGTCGAAAAAGGCGCGAAACTGGCTGAGGATGTGCGGGTCGGTCCTTTCTGCGTCATCGGCGCCGATGTCGATCTGGGCGAGGGCGTCGAGCTCATGTCTCACGTCGTCATTGCCGGGCGCACCAAGATTGGCGCCGGGACCAAAATCTTCCCGTTCGCGTCGATCGGCCATCCGCCGCAGGATTTGAAATACAGGGGAGAGCCCTCGGAACTTGTCATCGGCCGCAATAATGTCATCCGTGAGCAAGTCACCATGAACACCGGCACGAAGGGCGGCGGCATGACCACGCGCATTGGCGATCATTGCCTATTCATGGTCGGCGCCCACGTGGCGCATGACTGTAAACTCGGCGATCACGTCATCATGGCGAACAACGCAACCCTGGCCGGCCATGTCGAAGTCGGCTCATTCGCGATTCTCGGCGGCCTGTGCGCTGTCCACCAATTCGCCCGCATCGGCCACCACGCCATGATCGGGGGCATGTCGGGCGTGGAAAACGACGTTATTCCCTATGGCTCGGTCATGGGCGACCGGGCGCGGCTGTCCGGGCTCAATATCGTCGGCCTCAAGCGCCGGGGTTTCTCGCGCGACGACATTCACATCTTGCGTACCGCCTATCGGCTGCTCTTCGCGCAGGAAGGCACGATGGCCGAGAGGCTGGAGGACGTCGCCTCGATGTACGGTGGCAGCCGACCGGTGATGGACATCCTCGAATTTATTCGCAGCGATTCGGCGCGATCGATCTGCCAACCGCGCGTGGAGAGTGGCGACTAAGCTCGGCATCGTGGCCGGCGGCGGCGACCTGCCGGCACGGCTTGTCGCCGCCTGTCGTGCCGAGGGTCGGGAATATTTCGTTCTCGCCTTCCACGGACAAACCGACGAGTCCACCGTATCCGGCGTCCCCCATGCTTGGGTGAGGCTGGGCGACGGCGAGGCGGTGTTCCGCCACCTGCACGAGGCCGGGGTTCGTGACTTGGTCATGGCCGGCCGCATTCGCCGCCCGTCGCTGCTCGATCTGCGGCCGGATTTGCGGGCGGCGCGTGTGCTCGCTGCCATCGGCGCTCGCGCCTTTGGCGATGACGGGCTTCTACGCGCGATCGTTCAGGAAATGGAAGAGGAGGGTTTTCGCGTCGTCGGCGTCGATTCGGTGCTGGGAAATCTGATATCTCCCGAAGGCGCCATCGGTGGCCGGACACCGGATGCCGCGGCGTGGGCGGACATTGAACGCGGTGTGGCCGTCGCCAGACTTCTGGGCGCGGCCGATATCGGTCAAGCCGTTGTCGTCGACGAGGGCATCGTGCTGGGTGTCGAGGCGGTCGAAGGTACCGATGCGCTCGTCGAGCGCTGCGTGATCCTCCGCAAAAGACCAGCGGGCGGAGTTCTCGTGAAGGTCAAGAAGCCGGACCAGGAGCGGCGCGTGGATTTGCCGACCGTCGGCCCGCAGACGATCAGGCTGGCGGCCGCGGCGAGCCTTTCCGGCATCGCTGTCGAAGCAGGGCAGTCTCTCATCCTGGATCGGAACGAGGTCGTGCGACTGGCCGACGAGATGGGGCTGTTCGTGGTTGGTGTCAAAGTGGCGCAATGACCGTGGGCCTGCCCCTGGCGGATGACGATCTGGTTTTCCTGGTTGCTGGAGAACCATCGGGCGACATGATCGCGGCGCATTTGATGGCGGCCCTTAAGCGACTATCGGTCCGGCGTTTACGTTTTGTTGGGGTTGGCGGCGAAAGGATGGCAGCAGAGGGCCTGGTAAGTCTGTTTCCGATCGGCGACCTCGCGGTCATGGGGGTTACCGAAGTTTTGCCACGAGCGCGGCGTGTCCTCCGGCGCGTGCGCGAAACGGCCGCGGCCGTCGCAAGCCAACGTCCGGCAGTGGTGGTTACGATTGACTCCCCGGCATTCTCTTTTCGCGTCGCCCAGAAAATCAGGCCGTTCGGAATCCCGATGGTTCACTATGTTGCGCCGACGGTGTGGGCTTGGCGGCCCCGGCGGGCGAAAATGATCGCCCGGCGTTACGATCACCTGTTGGCTTTGTTGCCGTTCGAGCCGCCTTACTTCACCGCCGTGGGACTACCATGCACATTCGTCGGCCATCCCGCGCTTGAGGAGATTACCCAGGGTGACGCCGCTGGCTTTAAGAGCCGCCATGGCATACCGACGAATGCCGGACTACTAGCGGTTCTGCCCGGTAGCCGACGGGGCGAGGTTGCGCGTCTCCTGCCGATTTTCGGCCAGGCCGTGTCGCTCCTCGCCAAGGACGTCGCCGGGCTACATGTCGTCATCCCGACCGTCGATCTCGTGGCTGGTATGGTGAAGGATGCCACCGCCGGCTGGCCGGTTCCGGTCACGGTGGTTAGGGGTGCGGCCGAGAAGCGCGATGCCTTCGCGGCGAGCCAAGCGGCGCTGGCTGCGTCCGGCACCGTTGCCGTGGAGCTGGCCGCGGCGGGCGTGCCGGCGGTCATCGCCTATCGCGTCAGTTGGCTTTCGGCGTGGATCGTGCGGCGCATGGTGAAGGTCAGATTCGCAAATCTTGTCAATTTGCTGCTGGACCGTATGGCGGTTCCGGAGCGGTTGCAGGAAGAGTGTCGCCCCGATTTGTTGGCGGCCGACATTCTTCGGCTGCTGGACGATCCCGCCGCGGTCGCCGCCCAACGCGGCGCGTGCGCCGAGGCGCTGGCCAAGCTGCGCCCGGGCGCCAAGCCCCCAAGCGACCGGGCGGCGGAGGCCGTTCTCGAACTGCTCGAACGGCGGCGGAAACTGGCGCCGTCCTAACCGATTTTATCGGCGATTCGCCGGCATATAGCTGCGCTTGGTGTGGCCGGTGTAAAGCTGGCGTGGCCGACCGATTTTCTGAAGCGGGTCCTCGATCATTTCGTTCCACTGCGCAATCCAGCCGGCGGTGCGGGCAAGGGCAAAGAGCGCGGTGAAGATGCGGTTGGGGAACCCCATCGCCCTCAGGATAATGCCCGAATAGAAATCGACATTGGGGTAGAGCTTCTTCTGGACGAAATAATCGTCCTCCAACGCGATGCGCTCCAACTCCATGGCCAGGCCGAGGAGCGGCTCATCCTTCACGCCGAGCTCGTCCAGGACCTCATGGCAGGTCTTGCGCATGATTTGGGCGCGAGGGTCGTAGTTCTTGTAGACGCGGTGGCCGAAACCCATGAGACGGAAGCTGTCGCTCTTGTCTTTCGCGCGCTTGATGTATTCCGGGATGCGATCCTTGCTGCCGATTTCTTCTAACATATGGAGGACCGCCTCGTTGGCGCCGCCGTGAGCGGGTCCCCAGAGCGAAGCAATCCCCGCGGCGATGCATGCAAACGGGTTTGCCCCGCTCGATCCTGCCAGGCGAACCGTCGAGGTCGAGGCATTCTGCTCGTGATCGGCGTGAAGGATAAGGATGCGATCGAGCGCCTTGGCCAGGATGGGGTTCACCTTGTACGGTTCGCTCGGCACGGCGAACGTCATGTACAGGAAATTCTCGGCGTAGCTCAGATCGTTGCGCGGATAGTTGAAGGGCTGTCCCACTGAATATTTGTAGGCGCTCGCGGCAATCGTCGGCATCTTGGCGATCAACCGAAACGATGCCGTATTCCTGTGCGCCGCATCCTGAATGTCGAGACTGTCGTGGTAGAAGGCGGAAAGCGCACCGACCACGCCGCACATAACGGCCATGGGATGGGAGTCACGCCGGAATCCGCGAAAGAAGTAATTGATCTGGTCATGCAGCATCGTGTGGTAGGTGACGTCGCGCACAAACTTCGTGCGCTGTTCCTGATTGGGTAGTTCCCCATTCAGCAGCAGGTAACAGGTCTCCATGAAGTCGCTGTGTTCAGCCAATTCCTCGATGGGGTAGCCGCGATAGAGAAGCACCCCTTCGTCGCCATCGATAAACGTGATTTTGGATTCGCAACTCGCGGTCGACGTGAACCCGGGATCGTACGTGAAATGGCCGCTTTCGGCGTAGAGCTTGCGGATATCGAGGACCTTCGGACCGGCGCTGCCGCTGATGACGGGCAATTCAAAACTACGCCCGCTGGCGTTGTCGACCAGCGTCACCGAGGTTTTGGACTTTGCGGTTTCCGGTTTTTTCTCGGCGAGCATGACGATTTCTCCATCCAGGATTGGCGGCCAAGATAGGTCTTTGTTTTGACTCATTCAATTCTGTTCAGCCCTGGGCGCGCTCGGCGGGCGCGGGGGTTGCGGCGAGCCTGGCCAAGGTTTCGTCGCGACCCAGCACGAAAAACACGGCGGTCAATGGCGGGGAGACCGTCGATCCCGTGACCGAAAGGCGGGCCTCCTGGGCGACATCCTTGGTGGGCAGCGCCGCCGCTCGGCACGTGTCGGCGATAGCCTGATCCAGGCCCTGCGTCGTCCAAGCGGCCGTACTGAGGTTCTTATGAAGTTCTTGCCGAATGAGGGTTTGTTGGGGATTGCGTTCGGTGGAGGCCGGTCGCGCGAAGAATGAAACGCTCTTGGCAAGTTCGAGGAGCGTCTTCGCGCGCGGCTTCAAATATGGCATAGCCAATAACAGCCCGTAGCGATCTTTCTCGGAGAGCCGGACACCGAGGTCCCTTTCGATGAGAGGCGCGATCATCGCCACGAGCCGCGAATCCTCCGCGACCTTGAGATAGTGGTTGTTGACACTCCCGAGTTTGGCGAAATCGAAACGCGCCGCCGATTTGCCGACGTGGTCCAGGTCGAACCATTCGATCGCTTGTTCGGTCGATATGACTTCTTCATCGCCATGGCTCCAGCCCAGGCGCAGCAGGTAGTTCCGCATTGCTTCGGGCAAATAGCCCATGTCGCGATAGGCTTCGACTCCGATCGCCCCGTGCCGCTTCGACAGTTTTGCGCCATCCGGACCGTGAATCAGCGGGATATGCGCGAATTCCGGGACGTTCCACCCCAATGCCTGATAGATGAGCGTCTGGCGGAAGGCGTTGGTCAGATGATCGGTGCCGCGAATGATATGGCTGATGCCCATGTCGTGGTCGTCCACCACGACCGAAAGCATATAGGTCGGCGTTCCATCCGCGCGCAGCAGAACCATGTCGTCGAGTTCTTCGTTGGCGACCCGAATTTCCCCTTGGATTCTGTCGCGGATAACGGTCTCGCCTTGGTGCGGCGCCTTGAGCCTGATCACAAAAGGGGCGCCGGCGGGCGCGTCGGCCGGGTCGCGGTCGCGCCAGCGCCCGTCATAACGGGGAAACCGACCAGCCGCGCGCGCCACCGCCCGCATCTCTTCAAGCTCTGTCGGCGTAGCAAAACAGCGATAAGCCGCGCCCCGCGTCAAAAGGTCGCGTGCGACCTCCCCATGCCGGCCGGCGCGCGCGAATTGATAGACGACCTCGCCGTCCCAGGTCAGGCCCAGCCAGCGTAACCCCTCGAGGATGGCTGTCACCGCCTCGGCGGTGGAACGCGCGCGGTCGGTGTCCTCGATGCGCAACAGAAAAAGGCCGCCGCGATGGCGGGCGAACAGCCAGTTGAATAGGGCGGTGCGCGCACCTCCGATGTGCAGAAAACCGGTAGGCGAGGGAGCAAAACGAACAACGACCGACATACCCGGATCCTTGCGTTGCAGCGGGTGGCGCCCGCCCTTCACCAGACTAGTGGCCCCTGCCTGACGAAAGAGTCCTGGTTGGGATTCCCCTCGTGCGTTGCGCGTGCGAGTCTGGCGCATGCGCACCGGGATATCCATCACCGTCACGTCGGCTGACCGGGTTCGTCTGGAAGCCGTGATCAGGAACCGAAACG
>SHVT01000029.1 GCA_009694125.1 Rhodospirillaceae bacterium
GGGAAGAAAACCAGTATGCTCTGACATGGCGGGCGTCGCACTCCGTGAGTTCGCTGGAGGTCTTGCTTTGACAACAAAACATTACACGAAATCAACGGGTTACACTACGCCCGCCACCCTAAAATTACTCCGCTCGTGAATAATCCAGGTTAGCTAGTCACTACAATCTGAGTCGCGTCCTCGGCGGGAAAGATCACCAGTTGCCTTCTGACGTTGAAATCTTCTATCGCGGCGCCAAGATCGGAAATCTCTGCCGAACACTGGTCATGGTTTGGAACAGCGGCGCGAGGACAGTTCGGGGCGAAAATATCGCGTCCGACGATCCGTTGAGAGTGGAGTTGGGCGACGGTGCAGTTGTTCTTGATGCCCGTGTTTTGAAGATGTCTAAACCTGCTACGAAATGCGCTGTTCGCGACAACAAAGGACCCAATAATAGCATTTTGCTAGCATTCGATTTCCTCGATTCTCGACAGGGATTCCTTGTTGAGATCTTCCATACCGAATCAGGCGAGGTGCCAAGACTTTCTGGAACTGTTCAGGAAATGCCACAAGGCTTTAAGGATTTTGGGAAAAACTACCCGGGGCCACTGCCGTTTATCGCGGCCATGATTTTGACGGCGGTTGGCGGCGCGTCTCTTTGTATTTGGGTCTTCGCGAATTTCTTTGTAATGGAGTGGACACTAACCAAGGCAATTGGCCGCATTCTGATTTTTGCCTTTGGGATATTGCTTACATTCACGGCAGCAGGTGTAGCCTACATAAGTTGGAGGCACTACCCCAATTCACTGAAAATGCCCGAGTTTCGGGAATGAACGGGTCATTAGTGTTCGGCCGCTTGCGGAGCCAAGCCGCCCTCGTCCGACTCCGAATGCGTGGGGCCGTGAAAGAACCGCGATGAACAAGAACGCGGGCACCACCGATCGCGACGTGATGCGGGCCGCGCTGACGCTCGCCCGCCGCGGGCTCGGCCGCGTGTGGCCCAACCCAGCCGTTGGCTGCGTCTTGACTCGACCCGATCTTGGGCCCGGCGCCGGGCGGGTGGTCGGCCGCGGCTGGACCCAACCGGGCGGGCGGCCGCATGCCGAAACGGCCGCCTTAGCCTGGGCAGGCGACCTGGCCAAGGGCGCCACCGCCTATGTCACGCTCGAGCCGTGTAGCCACTGGGGCAAGACACCACCCTGCGCCGAGGCACTGATCGAAGCGTCGGTGAAGCGTGTGGTCGTCGCCCTCGAAGACCCCGATCCGCGCGTCGCCGGCGCGGGCATCGCGGCGCTGCGCGCGGCCGGCATCGAGGTCACAGCCGGCGTGCTCGGAGACGAGGCGGCGGCGTTGAACGCCGGTTATCTCCTGCGCCAGCGCGAGGGGCGGCCGTTGATTACGTTGAAATCGGCGACGACGCTGGACGGGCGCATCGCCACCCATCGCGGCGAAAGCCAGTGGATCACTGGCGAGGTGGCTCGGAGCCACGCCCATGGCCTGCGCGCCGATCACGACGCGGTTATGGTCGGCATCGGCACGGCGTTGACCGACGATCCTCACCTGACCTGCCGCCTGCCCGGGCTCAAATACCGCTCGCCGGTGCGGATCGTGCTCGATCCCCGTCTTCAGCTTCCGTTGAGCAGCAAGCTGGTGAGTGGTGCCGCCGAGGACGGGTTGCCCACCTGGCTGATGACTCTGACGGGCGCCGATCGGGATCGCATCCGCGCCTACCGCTCCGCCGGCATCGAGGTCATCGAGGTGCCGCACGATGCCGACCACCGTCCCGACATCGACCTTGCGGTGAAGGAGCTGGGGACACGCGGTCTCACGCGGGTGCTCGTGGAGGGTGGCGGGCACCTCGCCGCTGCTCTGCTCCGCCGTGGCCTCGTCGATCGCCTGCATTGGTTCCGGGCGCCGAGCATCATGGGTGGCGACGGCGTGCCGGTCGCGGTCGCCCTCGGCGTTGACACACTGGACGACGCCCCGCGCTTTGTTCGGCAGTCGATTGCCAGCATAGCGGAGGATGGGGTGGAAACCTATATCCGCCGCGACTAGATTAGGGCGGCGGCGCCTCGCTCGGGGCCATCGCCTGCGCGACAGGACTGGGCGCGCGGAATTGGAGACATGTTCACCGGTATCATCACGGATTTGGGGCGGGTGCGCCGCCTCGGCGGGGATCCCGAGGCGCGTCTGGCGATCGATACAGCTTATGACACGGCTGCGATCCCGCTCGGGACTTCGGTTGCCTGTTCGGGTGTCTGCTTGACCGTCGTCGACCGCGGCCCGGGTTGGCTGGCCTTCGATGTCTCGGCGGAAACCCTGGCGCGCACGACTATCGGCTCATGGACGTCGGGCCGAGCCGTGAATCTCGAACGCGCCTTGCGCCTGGGTGATGAATTCGGCGGCCATATCGTCGGCGGCCATGTCGATGCGGCGGCGCGGATTGTGGAACGCCAAAAGGTGGGCGGCAGCCTTTTATTGCGCGTGGCGGCGCCGCATGGGCTTGCCCGGTTCATCGCCGCGAAGGGCTCGGTCGCGCTGGACGGCGTGTCGCTCACCGTCAACGATGTGGTCGACGGCGTGGAAAGTTGTACCTTTGCCGTGAACATCGTTCCCCATACCCGCGAGCGCACGACGCTTGGGCAGATCAAGCCCGGAGCGGCCGTGAATGTCGAAATCGATATGCTCGCCCGTTATGTCGCAAGGATTACCGGCGGTCCCTGACATGTCATTCCGCAGCCACCTATCCGCCATCGAGGACGTGATCGAGGACGCGCGCAACGGGCGCATGTTCATCCTCGTGGATGAGGAAGATCGCGAAAACGAAGGTGATCTCGTCATCCCCGCTCAAATGGCCACGCCGGAGGCCATCAATTTCATGGCCAGACATGGCCGCGGCCTGATCTGCCTCGCCCTGCCGCGCGAGCGCGTTGAGCGCCTCAATCTGCCGCTGATGGCGCGTGACAACGATTCCCGCCACCAAACCGCGTTCACGGTGTCGATCGAGGCCCGTGAGGGCGTCACCACCGGCATTTCGGCCCCGGATCGCGCCCGCACCATCGCCGTCGCCATCGACCCAACCAAGACGCGTGAGGATATCGTCTCGCCGGGCCATGTTTTCCCCTTGGTCGCCCGCGACGGCGGGGTACTGGTTCGCGCCGGCCATACCGAAGCCGCGGTCGATCTCGCGCGGCTCGCTGGACTCAATCCGTCGGGCGTGATCTGCGAAGTGATGAACGACGACGGCACCATGGCGCGGATGCCCGACCTCATCAAATTCGCTCAGTTCCATGGCCTGAAGGTGGCCACGATCGCCGACCTGATCGCCTACCGCAGGCGATATGACCGCATCGTCGAACGGGTCGCCGACACAACGCTGGAAAGCCGCTTCGGCGGCGCCTTCCGCATGGTCGTCTATGTCAACAAGGTGGCCTATGCCGAGCACATCGCGTTGATCAAGGGTGACATTTCTTCGCCGGGTCCCGTGCTTGTCCGGATGCATGCGCTGAACGTGCTCGATGACGTATTGGGTGATCTTTCGGCGGGGCGGGGCTATGTTCTCCATGCGGCGATGCGTATCGTCGGCGAGGCGGGACGGGGGATCGTGGTCCTTATCCGCGAGCCGCGCCCGACCAGCCTGACCAACCGCCTGCGGGCGAGGCAGGCGGGCACGACGCCAGCCGGCGCGGAGCTCCGCGATTACGGCGTCGGCGCGCAAATCCTGCTCGACCTCGGCGTCCACGAAATGATCCTGCTGTCCAACACCAAACGGACTATCGTTGGCCTCGACGGTTTTGGCTTGAGGGTCGCCGGCCACCGCCCGATACCGATCCCGCCGATGACGGGGACCGAATGACCGAAAAGCCGCATGTGATGGTTGTCGAGGCGCGGTTCTACGCGGACATTGCCGATGAATTGTGCCGCGGCGCGGTCGCGGTGTTGGAGACGGCGGGCGCCAGTTTCGAACGCGTTGCCGTGCCGGGTGCGCTGGAATTGCCGGCGGCCATCGACTACGCCGTGCGGTCCATGGATTTCGTGCCGGGGCGTCGCCGCTTCGATGCTTATGTCGCGCTCGGCTGCGTCATACGCGGCCAAACCAGCCATTACGATGTGGTCTGCCGGGAAAGCGCGCGCGGATTGCAGGATTTGACGTTGCGTTACGCCCTGGCGATGGGCTTCGGCCTGTTGACCGTTGAATCGTCCGAGCAGGCCTGGGAACGCGCCGGCGCGGCACGCGGCAACAAGGGGGGCGACGCCGCCCGCGCCGCGTTGCACATGCTCGACCTCAAGCGCCGTTTCAAGTTGTTTCCGCGATGAACCCCGGTGAACGCGCCGCCGACGGGACGACGACCAAGGCTAGCCGCAGCGCCGCGCGCCTGGCGGCGGTTCAGGCGCTCTACCAGATCGACATGGCCTCGGCCTCGGCCGAGGACGTGATCGACGAATTCCACCACTTCCACCTGCGCGAGAAACTCGACGACAGCGAGCGGCTGGCCGCCGATTCCGATTTGTTCGACCTGATCGTGCGCGGCGCGCAGCTCCGGCGCGACGAACTCGACGTGCTCATCGGCGCCTCGCTCGCGCCCGGGTGGTCGATCGAGCGTTTGGAGACCGTGCTGCGCGCGACTCTAAGGGCGGGCGCGTTTGAATTGATCGCCGATGCCGTGGTGCCGGCGGCCGTGGTCATCACCGAATATGTCGACGTCACCCACGCTTTCTTCGCCGGGAAGGAGCCGGGCTTCGTCAACGGCGTGCTCGACAAACTCGCGCGGTCGCTGCGGCCCGGCGAGCTCCAGGAAAAAGCGCGTGGCTGAACGGCAATCACGCCCGAATTTGGGTGAATTCGCGATGATCGCCCGATATTTCGCTCCCTTGGCCGCCAAATTTCCTGGGGCCTTGAACCTTAAGGACGACGCGGCGTTGATTGCGGTGTCGCCGGGACGCGAGTTGGCCGTGACCACCGATGCCATCGTCGCCGGCGTCCATTTTCTTCCAGACGATCCGCCCGATTTGATCGCGCGCAAACTCTTGCGGGTGAATCTGTCCGACCTCGCCGCCATGGGAGCTACGCCGCTCGCCTATCTGCTGATCGCGGCGTTCCCAAAAAACACTCCGGAAGATTGGATCGCGGCCTTCACCGAGGGTCTTGCCGCCGATCAGGCGGCGTTTCGGATCGACCTGTGTGGAGGCGACACGGTGGCGACGACCGGGCCGCTGACGCTGGCGGCCACCGCGTTGGGCGCGATCGATGCGGGCAAGGCGCTGCGCCGCTCGACGGCGGGGGAGGGGGACATCGTCTATGTTTCCGGGAGCATCGGTGATGCCGTGCTCGGCCTCGCGGTGTTGCGCGGGAGTCTACCCGGCCTTGGCACCGGGGCGCGGGACTGGGCGGTCGGGCGTTATCGATTGCCGCAGCCGCGCGTTGAATTGGGTCGCCGCCTCGTTGGCCTCGCGACATCCGCGATCGATGTGTCCGACGGCTTGGTTGCCGACCTCGGTCATGTCTGCGTTGCCTCCGGCGTCGGCGCCGTCATCGAGGTCGACTCCGTTCCGCTGTCCCCGGCTTGCCGGGAGGCGCTCGTCCTCGGCGGCATTGCGCGGGATGACTTAATCTCCGGCGGCGACGACTACGAGCTGCTGTTCACCCTTCCGGCGGCAAGGGTCGAGGCGCTGGCGGCGGTGGCGCGCGAGACAGGGTTGATCCTGACCCCAATCGGCCGGATCGTTGCCGGGTCGGGAGTCAGCGTCGTGGATGCCGGCGGGCGGGATGCGACGCCGCGGACTTCCGGCTTCCGCCATTTCTGATGGCGGGACGATCGATTGCGGCTGGCCCGTGCGCGGGAGTATCTTGCGATTCTCCAGACACTTCTTGAGCCAAGCGGGTTGCACCGGAACTGAATGAAAAGAATCCTGATTCTGGTCTTGGTTGTCGTGCTGCTGGGCGGTGGCGGGTGGTGGTTCCTCGGCCCTCCGGAGGATCCCAACGCGCCTAAGCCGCCGCCGGACACGCCGTATTACGTGAAGATGAGCCCGCTGGTCGTCCCGGTCATCGCCAACGATCAGATCGTGTCCCATCTCGCGGTCGAATTTCAGCTTGAGCTCTACAATGATCTCCAGGCACCCAAGGTGAAGGAAGTCATGCCGCAGTTGATCGATGGATATCTCCGCAGTTTGCAGGTGATCGCCTTCCGCCGCGGCGACAACGGCGCCAAGTTCGACATCGTGGCGCTCAAGGAAAGAATGCTGATCGTCAGCAAGGCAACCGTCGGCCCCGACGTGATCCGTAACATCTTGATTCAGCGCGCCTTCGAGCATCAGTTATAGGGCCGCTCGCCTCAAACCGCCCGACGGACCATTGACCATGGATTCCTCGCGCCGCAACGTCCTTATCCTTGCCCTTTGCCAGGCCCTGGCGATGATGGGAACCACCGTCATGATCGCGGCAGCGGCCCTGGTCGGGCATATGCTGGTCACCGACAAATCGCTCGCTACCTTGCCGCTCGCGGTACAGCAATTGGCGGTCATGTTGACGACCTTTCCGGCCTCTTTTCTGATGAAAAGAGTGGGGCGGGGGCCGGGGTTCATGCTCGGTGCATTGTTCGGATTCGCCGGCGCCGCGCTCGCGGTCTACGCCATCGTGCAGGCGTCCTTTGTGCTGTTCTGCGTCGCGGCTGGCCTGAGCGGCGTGTACAGCGGCTTCGCGTTGTTCTATCGCTTCGCCGCCGCCGATTCGGCCGCGCCGGAAGCCAAGGCGCGGGCGATCTCTTATGTCCTTGCCGGCGGGGTCATCGCGGCCGTTGCCGGGCCGGAACTCGCCAAATGGTCGAAGGATTGGATGGCGCCGGTTAGTTTCGCCGGCTCATTCGCGGCCCTGGCCCTGCTGGCGCTTCTTAGCCTCTGTCTCTTGTCGCTGATCCGCATTCCCACGCCCACGACGGCCGAACGGACGGAGAAAGGCCGGCCGTTAGTGGCGATCATGCGCCAGCCATCCTTTTTCGTCGCCGCACTCGGCAGCCTGGTCGGATTCGGGGGCATGGCGTTGGTCATGACGGCGACCCCGCTGGCGATGGCCGCGTGTTTCTTTCCCTTCGAATCGGCGGCTTTCGTGATTCAATGGCACGCGCTGGCCATGTTCGCGCCGTCCTTCGTCACCGGGCACCTCGTGGCGCGTTTCGGCATATTCACAATGATGATGTGGGGCACGGCGCTGACCGCCGCGGCGGTCGCGGTCAATCTGAGCGGCGTGGAATTCCTGCATTTCTGGGTGGCGCTGATCTTGCTCGGCCTTGGCTGGAACCTGCTCAGCGTGGCCTCGACGACCCTGTTGACCGAATCCTACACGCCGGCGGAGCGGGCCAAGACCCAGGCCGCCAACGAATTCCTTTCCTTCGGCGCGGTCGCGGTCGCGGCTTTCACGTCGGGCGCTTTGCTGGAGGGCATGGGATGGGCATGGCTGAACGCCGCCGTCCTGCCGATGCTGGCGATCGTGGTGACCGCCATATTGTGGTTGCATCTGAGAGGGCGGGCGGTTCCCGCTTAGCTCGCCGCCCTCCATCGGTTATTTTATGCGCCTAGAGTTCCGGGCCCGATTCCGTTACGGGGGTTTGACATGAAATCGAACCGTGCGTTCGGCGCGATCGTGGGTCGCCGCCTGGTTCTCCGGGCAATCGGCGGCGCAGGCGTTTCCGCCGCGATGGGGCCGGCCACCGGCTTCGCCCAAGGCGCGATCCCTTCCGCCACGATCAATGTTCGCGACTTCGGCGCCAAGGGCGACGGGCGCGCCGACGACGCCGACGCGATTGGGAAGGCGATCCAGGCCGGCATCGCGAGAGGGCAAGGAGCGAGCGTCTTTTTCCCGGCCGGTCGCTATGTGCTGCGGAATACGCAGAGGGCGCAGATCAGGACAACCTACGCGGTCACCGAGGGCATGGGCGATGGCTACGCCCGACCCGCCGCGCATGTGCTCGTCCAGGGCGCACGCGGCCTGACGCTGGTCGGGGAGCCAGGGACGTTGTTGATCATGACCTCCCACGCCGCGGCCGGCGTTCTGCTAGAGCGCTGCCTGGACGTGACGCTGCGACAGCTCGCGATCGACTACGACCCGCTGCCCTTCACTCAGGGAACGATCGTCGCCTTCGATCCCGCGGCAGGCAGGTTAGGCCTGCGCACTGACGCCGGGTTCCCGCCCGCGACCGAGGAGCGATTCCGCACCGCGGAGCAAGCGAATGGGAGCGTGCGTGACCCGCGGACTCCGGAGATTGTGAAGGTGACGGCCGGCAGGGGAGGGACGCTGAACGACGTAAACGCCGGGGGCATTATAGGGCTGGGCCCCGATCTCTTCCGGATGACCGTCGCGGCGCCGGAGCGGCGCGGAATCGAGGTCGGCGATCGCTTCGTTTTTCCGGCGCGGACCAACGGGAACGGCCAGGCGGTCTCACAGTACTTCACCGAGCGTTGCACACTCGACCGGGTCACCGTGTACGCCGCGCCCGTCGTCGCCTTCATCCTGTTCGGCTGCGACACACCGATTTTCCGCGATTGTGTCATCGAGCCGCTGCCGGGAAGCGGACGGTTGCTGTCAGCGAACGCCGACGGTGTCCACTGTAAATGGACACGCGGCACACCGTTGGTCGAGCGCTGCCGCTTCATCGGCCTGCACGACGACGCGTTTACCTTCCATTCCACGGGACAGCGCGTGCTGCGACGCGAGGGCACAAACATACTCATCGTCGAGCGGAACGAAGGCCTTCCGCGCCGGCGACGAATCGCCGTTCTTGAGCAGGCGGAGGGCCGCACACGGGGCACGGCGACGATCAAGGAAGCGGTGCTCGTGCGCTGGCGCGATGGCGGCGCCGTGCGCCTCGTGCTCGACCGAATGCCGCCGGACGTGCTCGTGTTCGAGGCTCTCCGGCAGGACGTGTTGCCGCCCCGCAATCTCGACTTCGTAACACCGCTTGAGCGTCGTGCGGACCTGGTGGCGAATCTGGCCACGCTCGGCGCCGGCTTCGTCGTTCGCGATTGCGTCTTCGCGCGCATCCGAGGCGGCAGCCGCGCCTATGCGGCCGGGACGATCGAGGGCAATCGCTTCGAGCACATCTCCGGCTACCCGATCCGGGCCGGGCTCGATCTGCAGTGGCCGGAGGTCTATTACGCGTCGGGCCTAACCGTCCGGAAGAACACTTTCGTCGGCAACGCGGGCGGTCCGAATGTGCGTATCCAGGACGTGCTCGGGAACGGGCGCACCGGCCGCACATTTGGCAATCGCGACATCACGATCGCGGACAACCGGTTCGAAGGCTACGGACCGGCCGGCGCGATCCTTGTGAACAGCGCCGCTTCCGTGCGAATCGAGGGCAACATTTTCGACGGTCCCGCCGATGTTCCGGCGGTAACGCTCGACCTTGCCCGCGACGTGACGGTGGATGCCCCAGGGCCGGCGCGCACGATTGTGGCGATGCACGCCGAGACGGACCGGGGAAGTGTACGACTCGCCGGGCAGATCGCCGTGGCCGACCGCGCCTCGGCGGGGTTCTCGGGAAAGCAGGGTGTTGCGCAGTGGCGGTACCGATCGTGGGACGGGGCACGCTACGAGGACCTCACCTACGACGCGGCGACTCTGGCCTGGCGCGGCGCCGGCACGCTGTTGATCGCGTCCGACCGGCAGCACCCGGCACCGCCGACGCCGTGCGCTCGTGGACGGCGGATCGAGACGGCGAGGTTCGCGTCACCGGCCGCGTACGCAAGACCGTGACCGGCGGCGACGGCGTTCTTGCCGAGATCGTCCATGGCCGCGAGAGGATATGGTCGGCCGACCTCGCGGCAGGCGACCTCACGGGCGTGACGCACGACGTGACGCGACGCGTGCGCATGGGCGAGGAGGTCCACTTCCGGGTGGGCCGCCGCGCGAACGTGGCGTTCGACTCGACATCCTGGGACCCGGTGATCCTGTTGACGAGTTAGCCCATTGTCTTGCCTTAGCCGGTGCCTTCTGGCATGGTCCGCGCCGCTCTCTCAGCGAGCCAAGCCGGACTTAATTCCGGAGTTCGGCAGGCTTCGCCTGCGGGGCGGGCGGCGCCCCATCCGCTCCTGAGCCGGGGTAGGTTCCGGGGTCGAAGCCGGCTTTGCCGGCGGGTGGGTGTTTCTTTTAAGTAGTGGGGTTCGAGGCGATGTCAGCAACCTATGGGTTTGTGATCGCGTGCGGCGTTCTCGCGCTGCTTTACGGTGTTTACGCAAGCCGGTCCGTCTTTGCCGCCAGTGCGGGAAATGCGCGGATGCAGGAGATCGCCGGCGCGATTCAAGAAGGCGCGCAAGCCTATCTCAACCGCCAATATCGGACGATCGCGATCGTGGGCGTCATCGTCACGGCGATCCTGTTTGCGACGCTGGGAGTCCGCGTCGCCATCGGCTTCGTGCTCGGCGCGGTGCTCTCCGGCGCCGCCGGTTATGTCGGGATGCATGTCTCGGTACGGGCGAATGTGCGCACCGCGGAAGCCGCCCGCCACGGTCTTTCCACGGCGCTGGCTCTCGCCTTCAAGGCGGGCGCGGTGACTGGGCTGTTGGTTGTCGGCCTCGGACTTCTCGGCGTCGCCGGTTATTACTTCATCCTCAAGTCGAGCGGCGTGCCCACGACGGAAACGCTGGAGGCCCTGGTTGCCCTTAGCTTTGGGGCGTCCCTGATCTCGATCTTCGCCCGTCTCGGCGGCGGCATCTTCACCAAGGGCGCCGATGTCGGCGCCGATCTCGTCGGCAAGATCGAAGCCGGCATCCCCGAGGATGACCCCCGGAACCCCGCCGTGATCGCCGACAATGTCGGCGACAATGTCGGCGATTGCGCGGGCATGGCCGCCGATTTGTTCGAGACCTATGCCGTGACCGTGGTTGCCACGATGCTGCTGGCCGGCCTTTATTTCACGGGCGCGGTTCAGGATTTGATGATGCTGCTACCGCTGGTGATCGGCGCGGTGTGCATCATCGCCTCGGTGGTCGGTACTTTCTTTGTTCGTTTGGGCGCCGACAACCAGATCATGAAGGCGCTGTATAAGGGCCTGGTCGTCTCCGGCGTGCTGTCCGCCGTGCTGGTCAGCCTGGTCTTCTGGCAGATGATCGGCTTCGAGACTAGCTATAGGATCGGCGCTCTCCAATTCACCGGCCGCCATCTGTTCTATTGCGCCCTGACCGGCCTGGCGGTGACCGGATTGCTCGTCTGGATTACCGAATACTACACCTCGACGTCGTTCCGTCCGGTGCGGAGCATCGCCGAAGCCTCGACCACCGGCCACGGGACCAACGTCATCAAGGGCCTGGCCATCTCGATGGAGGCGACCGCACTGCCGGTCGTCGTCATCTGCGCCGGTATCCTCCTCGCCTATCTCAATGCCGGGCTGTTCGGGATTGCGGTGGCGGCGACGACCATGTTGGCGCTCGCCGGCGTGATCGTGGCGCTCGACGCCTACGGTCCGGTCACGGACAATGCCGGCGGCATCGCCGAAATGGCCGATTTGCCCAAGGAAGTCCGCGAGGTTACCGATGCACTCGACGCGGTCGGCAACACCACAAAGGCGGTGACCAAAGGTTATGCCATCGGTTCGGCCGGTCTCGGCGCTCTGGTTCTTTTCGCGGCCTATACCGAGGACATCGCGCGCTACTTCCCGCAACTGAACGTCACTTTCCGACTTCAGGACCCGTATGTGGTTGTGGGGTTGTTCATCGGCGGCATGCTGCCCTATCTGTTCGGGGCGATGGCGATGACCGCGGTCGGCCGCGCGGCGGGCGCGGTCGTGGTCGAGGTGCGCCGTCAGTTCAAGGAAATCAAGGGCATCATGGAAGGCAAGGCCCGCCCCGATTACGGCAAGGCCGTCGATCTGCTGACCAAGGCGGCGATCAGCGAGATGATCGTCCCATCGCTGCTGCCGATCCTGGCGCCGATCGCGATCTATTTCGTGATCGGCGCCATCGGCGGTCAGGGCGCGGGCTTGACCGCGCTGGGCGCGATGCTCCTCGGCACCATCGTGACCGGTCTCTTCGTCGCGATCTCGATGACCTCGGGTGGCGGCGCCTGGGACAACGCCAAGAAATACATCGAAGAGGGACATTACGGCGGTAAGGGGTCCGAGGCCCATAAGGCCGCGGTCACCGGCGACACCGTGGGCGATCCCTACAAGGATGCGGCGGGTCCGGCGGTCAATCCGATGATCAAGATCGCCAACATCGTGGCGCTATTGCTGCTCGCGACGCTCGCGCATTAGCCCCGATTCTCGCGCGTTCGTGGGCCGATTCGTTTGGCTCACGAACCGCGAGAGCCTGGGCCGCGGCCCAGGCCAGAAGCTGCGGCCTTATTTCCGGCTGCCGAAGCGCCCGACATTTCCGAGCAATTGCTGGATCACGGTCATCTGTTTGCCGGGTGTGGGCGTCACCCGGTCGACCGGCTCGATTTCGCGGCCATCGGCCATGTCGTAGCGACGGACCTGACTGACGAAGCCGGTTTCGTCGAACTCGATGGCGACTACCTGCTGCTCCAACACCTTTGGCTCAAAGAAGGCCACGGATTCGATTCGCCGGCTGATGTAGTACCAGGTCTTATCGTCGAAGGTGCCCAGGCTTGACGGAGAGCCGAGGAGCCTGGCGACATCGTCGCGGCTCTGCAGACCCTGCTTGACGCGGCCCAGGCGCTCAGGGTCGGGCACATAACCGCGCTGATCGATGGTCGCCGCGCAGCCGAACAGCGCGGTGGCAACGAAGCCGCAGATTAGGAAACGCATTGCCGGCATGGGCCTCCCTTTGTCGCCAAAAAATTCAGGTAAGGGTAAAAGCTCTCACTCCACGCCGGTGCTGTCAATGCAGCCGGACGGTGCGGTGGTCGCCGGCGGCGGTCTTGACGCAAGCGGGCCGGGCTTGTACTGCCAGTCGACCCATGCCGCTCACACGCCTCTTTCAGACATCGGAAGTTCGGCAAGCGGCCTACCGCCTGTATGGAGCGATCGTCGAACAGGCGCGCCGGCCGCCTTTCTATTTGCACGCCGGCGTGCCGGACAGTTTCGACGGGCGATTCGATATGATCGCGCTACATGTGTTTCTCGTGCTGCGGCGCCTCCGCGACGACGGCTCGGCGGCGGCGCTTGCGCAAGAGTTGGTCGACGCGATGATGGCCGACATGGACCGCAATCTGCGCGAAATCGGCGTCGGCGACCTCGCCGTCCCACGGAAAACTCAGGCCATGGCGGCCGGTCTGCGCGGCCGCATCGCATCTTATGACAAGGGGCTGGATGCGGGCGACGACGGGGCGTTGATCGCGGCGCTGCGCCGCAACCTGTTCGGGACGGTCGGCGGCGGCCGGGCCGAGGATGCCGCCATCATGGCCGCGTATATGCGCGCGCAGACCGGGCTGCTCGCCGATCAGCCGATGGCGAATTTGCTCGCCGGACAGGCCCGTTTCGGCGAGCCGCCGGGCGCCCTCGGCGCGGCGCTTGGGCATTGACCCGCGTCGCAATAGGTCCTATTGCATAGCGCCTTGATTCGACGGTTTGCGGTGGCGCCGACGGAGACGCCCGAGCGATGGGTCAGCCGAATTCGGGAGCGGTGGAGTTTTCGCGCGTGGTGACGATCGAGCAGGTGGGTGAGGCCGGCTTCGATCTGAACCTGTCCGCCACCCCGGCGGAGCGCGCGGCGCTGGCTCGGCGCTTCGATCTCATCGCGCTCGAAGGGCTGACGGCGAAGGCGCAGTTGCGCCGAGTTCGCGGCGGCACCTTGGTCCGGCTTTCCGCTACGCTGTCGGCCGATGTCGTACAGGCCTGCGTGGTGACGCTGGAACCGGTGCGGTCGCGCGTGCAAGATAGTTTCAGCCTGTTATATGCGCCGGATGCCGGCCAGCCAGTTCGCGAGATTGTGGTGTCGGTGAACGACGAAGAAGAAGGAGAAAGCCTGGTCAATGGCGCCATCGACGTCGGCGAGGCGGTCGCGCAGCAATTGTCGCTTGCGCTCGACCCCTACCCGCGCGCGGCTGGCGCCGACCCGAGCCGGTTCACCGGCGACGACCCGATCGAGGATGAAAAGGCGCAAGCCCAACCCTTCGCGGTTCTGGCGGCGCTGAAGGAGCGGCGGGGCTCCTAGACGCCGCGTTGTCGCGCGCCGCGGCGGTCGCTTTTGCCGCGTTCCATGCCCCCGGATGTATTCAGAAAGGATTTAAGATGGCCGTCCCCAAAAAGAAGATTTCCAAGTCGCGACGCAACATGCGCCGTTCGCACGATGCGCTGAAGGCGGGGGCGCATGTCGAATGCCCGAATTGCGGCGAGCTCAAACGCCCGCATCACCTGTGTTCGGCCTGCGGTCACTACGACGGCCGTGAAGTGGTGGCGACGGCGAAACCCGCGTGAAGACCGACCCAGCCGTTCCGGAGCGGCGATGAACCAACCTTTAACGATCGCGCTCGACGCCATGGGTGGGGACGACGCTCCCTCCATGGTCATCAGGGGCGCCAATATCGCGCGCGAGCGCCATCCCCTGGTGCATTTCCTGATGGTCGGCGACGAGCGACGCATCGCCCCGGTGCTCGATCGGATGGCCAAGCTGAAGGCGGTGACGACGATCGTCCACACCGAAGAAGTGATCGGCAACGACACCAAACCTTCGGCCGCCTTGCGTGGCGGGCGGAGGTCGAGCATGGGGCTTGCCATCGAGGCCGTGCATAAGGAGAGGGCGGCGGGCATGGTGTCGGCCGGCAATACCGGCGCGTTGATGGCCATTTCCAAATTCGTTCTCAAGACCGTGCCGGGCATCGATCGGCCGGCGATCGCCTCGTTTTTTCCGACGATGCGCGGGGAATCGGTGATGCTCGATCTGGGCGCCAACATCGTCTGCGATTCCAACAATCTGGTGCAGTTCGCGGTCATGGGCGAGGTTTTCGCCCGCACCGTGCTCGGCCTGACCCGGCCCAGCATCGGGTTGTTGAATGTCGGCGCCGAGGACCTCAAGGGCCATGACGAGATCCGCGCGGCCAGCGCCCGCCTGCGCGGTACCAATTTGCCGATCAAGTTCCACGGGTTCATCGAAGGCAACGACATCCCCGAGGGCACTGTCGATGTCATCGTCACCGACGGATTCACGGGCAATATCGCGCTCAAGATGGCGGAGGGCACCGTCCGGCTCTATTCGCGTTTCCTGCGCGCGGCCTTCGCGAGCACGTTGATGGCGCGACTTGGGTACCTGTTCGCGCGCTCCGCCTTGAACCGGGTCAAGGACCGGCTCGATCCCCGTCACTACAATGGCGCCATGTTCCTGGGGCTGAACGGAATCGTGGTGAAGAGCCACGGCGGCACCGACGCGCTCGGCTTCGCCAACGCCATCGGCGTGGCCATCGACATGGCGGTCAACAATTTCAACGACAAGATTCGCGGCGAAATCGAACGGCTGCACGCCGTCCCCGCTGAATCGCCGGCCGCGGCGGTTTAGATGCTTCTGCGGTCCCGGGTCGTAGGCTCCGGCGCCTATTTACCGGAGCGCATCGTTTCCAATGACGACCTGGCCAAACGCATCGACACCTCGGACGAATGGATTCGCGGGCGAACCGGCATCCGCTTTCGCCACCTTGCCGCCGATGGCGAGCTGACCTCGGACCTGGCGACACGGGCGGCGCAGGCAGCGCTCGATTCGGCCTCTCTCCTTGCCTCGGATATCGATCTCGTGGTCCTGGCGACGACCACCCCGGACGAGACCTTTCCGGCGACGGCGACCCGCGTCCAGGCGAAACTCGGCATGACCCGCGGCACAGCCTTCGACATTCAGGCGGTGTGCAGCGGCTTTGTCTACGCCCTTGCCGTCGCCGATAATTTTCTGCGGCTCGGCCAGGCCAACCGGGCGTTGGTCGTCGGCGCCGAAACCATGTCGCGCATTCTCGATTGGAGCGACCGCCAGACCTGCGTGCTGTTCGGCGACGGCGCCGGCGCGGTTGTCCTGGAGGCGTCCCCGCGCGGCGGCAACGGCCATGACCGCGGCGTGTTGTCCACGCATCTGCATTCCGACGGCAGGTTTCACGACATGCTCTACGTCGATGGCGGCCCGTCTTCGACTGGCACGGCCGGGCGGCTCCGCATGGAAGGGAAGGACGTCTTCCGCCATGCCGTGGTCAAGCTGGCCGCCGTGGTCGAGGAGGCGCTCGCCGCCAACGGGTTGGCGGGCACGGATATCGATTGGCTGGTACCGCATCAGGCCAATCAGCGCATCATTGATGGATTGGTCCGCAAGCTGGGGCTGGGGGCAGAGCGGGTGGTCTCCACGATCGACCGCCACGCCAACACCTCGGCGGCCTCGATCCCGCTGGCGCTGGCCGAAGCGGCCGGCGACGGACGCATTCAGCCCGGGCATCTGGTCCTCCTGGAAGCGATCGGCGGTGGCCTGGCCTGGGGAGCGGCGGTCATCCGCTGGTGACTTGAGGCGAAACCAACGTCTTCGACGAAGCCCCAGCGAACGCCCACATCCTATTGATATGCAGGGCTAAATCAGGCAGTCTTACGACCGCATGAGAAGGCGGCGCGCGACCGCCGATCCGGGGGGAAGGGCACATGGCGGCGAAGACACTGACGCGGGCCGAACTGAGCGAGGCGGTTTATCAGGAGGTCGGCCTGTCGCGGAACGAATCGGCGGATCTGGTCGAGACCGTCTTGAAGGAGATTTCCGATGCCCTCGCGCAAGGCGAGGCGGTCAAGATTTCGTCCTTCGGCACCTTTTCCATCCGGCAAAAGGGCAAGCGCATCGGCCGCAACCCCAAGACAGGCGAGGAAGTGCCGATCCTGCCCCGGCGGGTCCTGGTGTTCCGCGCCTCCCATGTCTTGAAGAGCCGCATCAACCGGTCCCCGCGCGCTTCGGGATAAGGACGGCGGCGTAGGCGATCATGAGCACGGCCACAGCAACACAGCGACAGCCGCGCCGCACCGGCGGCAAATCCAGCGCCGCCTTTCGCACGATCAGCGAGGTAGCCGCGGAGATCGAGGTGCCACAGCACGTCCTGCGCTTCTGGGAAACCCGCTTCAATCAGGTCCGGCCGATCAAAGGCCCCGGCGGGCGGCGATACTATCGGCCCGATGACGTTGTGTTGCTGCGCCGAATCCGCGATCTGCTCTACACGCGGGGCTATACGATCAAAGGTGTGCAGAAACTCCTGCGCGGGGGAATGCCAGACGAGGCGCCCTCGGCCCCGGCCGACGCCCCGGCTCCGCGTCCAGCATCCGCGACCAAGGCGGCAGCGTCGCCCCCGCCCGCCGCTCTCAGCCCGCAACTTCGCGCCGAGATCAAGGCACTTCTCGCCGATCTTGAGGATCTACGTAAATTCCTGCGCGACGTCTGAGGGCTACGTAGTATTCCTAGGATTGAGGTCGGGTGAGGCCTTCGACACGTCGCGTTTCGTTGTGGTCTTCGTCCGCGCTGTTTATCGACTGGACAAGAATTTCTTGGGTTTCTCGACCAGAAGCCAGCCGGTCGGTGGAAGTTCGGCGTCACGCTACCCCTCATCATTTTTCGTCGTCGGACGCTCGGTCCTTATTTGCTGCCGACGATATTGCCCGAGATGCTGAAAGCCTATCCCAACCTGAAACTGTATGTGCGCGAGGGGATGCCGCGGGCACTGCTGGACGCGCTCGACGTGGGCGGTCTCGACCTCTTGATGTTTCCGCTGCCGGTCGCGGGCGCCGATCTCGAATCGGCGCGGTTGTTTCGCGAGCCGTTGCTGGTCGCCGTGCCGGCTGGCCATCCGCTGGCGCGGCGGAAGTTCGCCGAGCGCGCCGATCTCAAAGGCGAAACGGTGTTAACGCTCGAACGCGGGCATCGCCTGCACGACCAGGTCGCGCAATTGTGCCAGGAGATGGGCGCGAAATTGACGTTGGATTACGAGGGAACGAGCTTGGACACACTTCGGCAGATGGTTGGCATGGGGATGGGCCTAACCTTTCTGCCGGGCGCTGTATGTGAGAGCGGAAATGGCGTCCGATCCGCTGGTCGCCGTGCTTCCATTCCTGACCAACGCGCCCAGCCGCGCCATCGGCATGATCTGGCGGCGCCAATCGGCGCGCGGCAAGGAATACCTCGCGCTCGCCGAGATTGTGCGCGCCATCCTTAGACAGGTGCGGGTGATGGCGGTGACGGCCTAGACGCGCGTTTACGCCCAAGGGCGGCGGTGGGCGGCGCGGGCGGCGATGGCGCTCCAGACCAGCACGCGGAGTCGCCGACCGTGCACATCTCGAAGGCGCCGGCCAAACCGGACAGATCGTGTGCTACCGAAGTTGACGGCGTTTCGTTGCGCGCTTGGTCCGCGCTGTCTATAGTGCCGGCCTTCTTCAGACCTAGCCCAGAAATCGGTCGGAGCGTAGCGCAGCCTGGTAGCGCACCAGACTGGGGGTCTGGGGGTCCCGGGTTCAAATCCCGGCGCTCCGACCAATAATTCGAAGATGTTAGACGGCTTATGGCCGGGTAAAACTATCGACCAGCCCGCGAACCTTGCGGTCGATGGTGGCCCAATCGCCAAGCCGTTCCTGCGCGAAGCGGATTTCCAACGTGACCGTCTTTGAAAAATCGACGTAGGCGGTGCAGCGCTGCTCGCACAGAAAATAGACCGCGCGACCGGGGACTTGTTGTCTCGGAACCAGGAAAAATGTCGATGCCGCGGCCCTGGCGCGGTTGCCGCGCGCGACCTCGCGGTATTTCAGGAGATCGCCCTCTTCGCCGATGAAGTCGAAGTCGATCTCCCGGAGCCGCGCCAAATTTCTCTTTTCTCGCGTGAAATCCTCGCCGGCCTTGATCGCGATGGAGACCTTCTGGGCGAGATCGGCGGGATCGCTCCTCAAACCGGAGGTCCACCACGGATCCATGTCATCACTCGACGGTCGTGTTGAGCCGGCGCGCCGAGGAGATCACGGTGGCGCGGTTCACCATCGCCGCTTCCGGCGAGGTTTCCAAGGTCACTATCAACGAGCCGAAGGTGCTGCTGGGGCCGTCGGCCCCCAAATAGCCGCCGGCGCCAACCCAACCCGCGACCGCCGAGACCAGAGAGGAATTCGCATGAGCCTGACCGCGTCGATTCTCGGAATGGTCATCGCTTGCTTGTATGCTCATCGCCGTCCTGCTGTTGAGCCTCAACCTGGCTTCGCGGTGGAAGTGGTGGGTCAAGGGCGGCGCGATCGTCATTACCGTCGCCTTTTTCTATCAAAGTTACCTGTCGCTGAACGCGGTACTCGGTTATCCAACAGCGCAGGACCTGCCGTCGCGATTCCAGATTCACTGGATGATCTTGAACGAACCCGACAAACGCACGCGCGATCGCGGCGCGGTGTTCATGTGGATCAGCGAATTAGATTCCCGGGACCGGCCATCGGGGCCGCCGCGCGCCTACCGGCTGCCCTATTCGGATCGGCTGCACCAGGCCGCCGATCTGGCGACGCGCGAAAACGGCGAAAACGGCGCCGAGTTGATGGGAACCACGGGCTGGGTCGGGGACCAGCGCGAAGGCCAACGCACCGACGTCGTGGAGCCGGCGGGAACCATCCGCATCCAAGGTATGCCCTTCAAGGAACCGCAGGCGAAGGACGTCGATCCGCCGAAGTGACGGCCACGCAGGGGACGGCGACGGCGCCATTATCGAGCGCGCGTTGGATTGGCTGAGCGGGGCTTACGGTTCCTCGGTCCAGCCCAAATTGTGGGCAATGAGACCGTAGTTGATGAAAAATCGGGCGGAGGCGGGTTGTGCCAAGTCTCAGGGCGCGCTCTTGGAGCTTGTTCGTCCCCCGGATCCTGCCGGCGCCCCTTTGGCACACGCCTTGTGTAGGTTGGCCCTGCGACGGTTAACGCCCTTTGTGCAAGGAGGTTGCCCGCATGAGCGCTCATTCCGCGATCCCTTCGATTCGGAGTCTTCGCTGCCATCGGCGTGTTCGTGCGGCGGGCATTCGACGCAAGCCGAACATGACCGGGCCACCCTCGAAGCCGCCCGCGGCACCGACGAGTTGTGCGCCCGCGTGGCCGAATCCGCGGTGGTGCGCGCGATCTGCGGCGACGAACAAACGCGGCGCAATTTCCTGCGCGCGGTCGGCGCCGGCACCGCGTTGGCGGCGATCGCGGAGTTCTTTCCGCTCGACCTGGCGCGCGAGGCGGCGGCTCAAACGCCCGGACCCATCGAAAAGAAAAATCTCCAGATCGGTTTTATCCCAATCACGTGCGCGACCCCGATCATCATGGCCCATCCGATGGGCTTCTACGCCAAACACGGCCTCGACGCGGAGGTCATCAAGACCTCCGGTTGGGCGGTGATCCGCGACAAGTCGTTGAACAAGGAATACGACGCCGCACACATGTTGAGTCCAATGCCCCTGGCGATCACGATCGGGGCCGGATCGAACGCGATCCCCTGGACTGTGCCGGCGATCGAGAACATCAACGGCCAAGCGATTACTCTGTCGATCCGGCACAAAGACAAACGCGATCCCAAAGGCTGGAAGGGCATGAAGTTCGCGGTGCCCTTCGACTTCTCCATGCACAATTACCTGCTCCGCTATTATTTGGCGGAAAACGGACTGGACCCGGATCGCGACGTCCAAATCCGCGCGGTGCCGCCGGCCGAAATGGTGGCCAATCTGCGCGCCGACAACATCGACGGCTTCCTCGGTCCCGATCCCTTCAACCAGCGGGCCGTTTATGACGGCGTCGGCTTCATCCATCTCCTTTCGCGGGAGCTGTGGGACGGTCATCCGTGCTGCGCCTTCTCCGCCAGCCGCGAATTCACCGAGAAAATGCCGAACACATTCCTAGCCCTCTTGCGTTCGATCGTGGAGGCCACCGCTTTCGCCTCCAAGCCGGAAAACCGCAAGCAGATCGCCGAGGCGATCGCACCGGCGAACTACTTGAACCAGCCGATCACGGTCATCGAGCAGATTCTGACCGGAACCTTCGCCGACGGGCTCGGCTCCGTGCGCCGGGAGCCCAATCGCATCGATTTCAACCCCTTTCCTTGGCACTCGATGGCGATTTGGATTCTCACGCAGATGAAGCGGTGGGGCCAGATCAAGGGTGATGTCGACTACGCCAAGATCGCCCACCAAGTCTTCCTCGCCACCGACGCGCGCAAGATCATGCGCGAAATGGGCCTGCCCGCGCCGGTGACCGACAGCATGAAGTTCAATGTCATGGGCAAGGAGTTCGATCCGGCGACCCCCGAGCGCTATCTGGAGACCTTCGCGATCAAGCGGAGCTAAGGGTGAAGTTTTCGCTCGGCTTCCGCGCGGCGGGCCTGTCGGCCCTCCTGCTGGCCTTCTTTTTCGCGGCCTGGCATCTCGCGACCGCGGACCCGCCGGGCGGCGGCCAAACGCTCGACCCCGAATACGCCAAGCTGGTGGGGCAGGCGGCCTCGACCGGCGGGCGTTCGGCCATGCCAGGACCCGGCGCGATCGGTGCCAAGATTTGGAGCCATCTACGCGATCCGTTTTACGATTCCGGGCCCAACGACAAAGGCATCGGCATCCAGCTCGCCTATTCGCTAGCGAGGGTCATGGGGGGATTCCTGCTCGCCGCGGCGACCGCGATTCCGCTGGGCTTCCTGATCGGCATGTCGCCGCTGGTGCATCGCGCGCTGGACCCCTTCGTCCAGGTATTGCGTCCGATCTCGCCGCTCGCCTGGATGCCGCTTGCCCTCTACACGATCAAGGATAGCGGATTGTCCTCCATCTTCGTCATCTATATTTGCTCGATTTGGCCGATCCTCATCAACACCGCTTGGCGTCGCCGGCGTGCGCCGGGAATGGCTCAACGTCGCCCGCACCCTCGAAGTCGGGCCGTTTCGCAGGGCTTTCAGCGTCATTCTGCCGGCAGCGGCGCCGACCATCATGACGGGGATGCGTATTTCCATCGGCATCGCCTGGCTGGTGATCGTCGCCGCGGAGATGCTCGTGGGCGGCACCGGCATCGGTTACTTCGTGTGGAACGAATGGAACAACCTGTCGATCGCCAATGTCGTCACCGCCATCCTGGCCATCGGAATGGTGGGCATGTTGCTTGACCAGGCGCTCGGGCGGCTGACCCGCCTAGTCACCTTCCCGGAATAAGAGATCGCCGTGAACGAAGCGCCGTTAATCTTGATTCAGGGACTAAGCAAGGTGTTCCCGGCCCAAGCCGGCGCGGCGCCGCAAATCGTGTTCGAGAATGTCAGCTTCGACATCGCTAAGGGCGATTTCGTCTGCCTGGTCGGCCATTCCGGCTGCGGCAAGACGACCCTGCTGAACATCCTCGCCGGCCTCGACACGGCATCGGAGGGGGTGGTCATCGTTGCCGGCCAGGAGATCTCGGGGCCCGGTCTGGACCGCGCCGTCGTCTTCCAGAGCCACGCCCTGCTGCCCTGGCTGTCGACCTTGGGCAACGTGGCCTTCGCCGTGCGCTCGCGTTGGCCGCAATGGCGCAAGGACCGAGTGCGCGACCATTGCCAGAAATACATCGACCTGGTCGGCCTGACCGGAGCGGAACACAAGAAACCTTCGCAGCTGTCCGGCGGCATGAAACAGCGGGTGGGCATAGCCCGCGCCTTCGCGCTTGAACCGCGCATCCTTCTCCTGGACGAGCCTTTCAGCGCCCTCGATGCCCTGACCCGCGGGGTGCTTCAGGACGAGGTGCGGCGGCTCTGCGTTTCCACCCGGCAGACGACGTTCATGATCACCCACGACATCGACGAGGCCATCCTCCTCGCCGACCGTGTTGTACTGATGACCAACGGTCCGCGGGCGAGGCTGGCGGAGACCGTCGTCAACACGTTGCCCCGGAACCGCGTCCGCAACGAAATCCACCGGCACCCGCATTACTACCCGATCCGCAATCACCTGCTCGATTTCCTTCTCACGCGATCGCGCCTGGACTTCCAATCGCCCGGGACAGCGACCGATCGCCTGCGGCCGCCGGTGGAAGTCCGCCCCGGCCTCGCCGAAATCGAGGCGCCGCCCGCTTCCAGCCTTAGGCCGGAGGACACGCGGAAAGCCGCCGGCACTTTTCACTGAACAATCTTGGAGGCTTTGACATGAACCGAGCCGCACTGACCGATCTGATCCTAGCCGCCAAACGCCGGAAGAAGTTGAGCTGGGCAAAAATCGCGGCCAAGGTCGGGCGTGCGCCGACCTGGACGACGGCCGCCCTCCTCGGGCAGATGACGATGAGCCAAAGCGAGGCCGAGGCGGCTGCGAACATCCTCGGCTTGGGCAAGGAGGCGGTCGATCTGCTCCAAATCGTGCCGTATCGCGGCTCGCTACCGACGACGGTGCCGACCGATCCCTTGATCTATCGTTTTTACGAGCTGATCCAGGTCTACGGGACGACTTGGAAGGAACTCATCCACGAGGAATTCGGCGACGGCATCATGAGTGCCATCGATTTCGACATGACGCTCGAACGTCAGCCAGACCCCAAAGGCGACCGCGTCAAAATCGTGATGTCGGGGAAATTCCTGCAATACAAAAAGTACTGACGAACGCGCGTTTGGTCGGGTAGCGGTGCGCCCCTTAGGCCCAGCGGCGGCGGCGGGCGGCCCGGGCGGCGATGGCGGCGATGCCGGTCCAGACCAGGATGCGCAGCGACATCGCGCCGACGGTGCGCAACTCGTAGTCGCCGCCAAACAGAACATGGATGCCGAAGGCGAGGAACACGAGGCCGGTGGCCGCCGCGATCAGAGCGGAGAGCCCCACCGCCCACTTCCGCCGGAGCAGCAAGCCACCGCCGGTTAGAACATAGGCGAAGCCGGCGCCGAAATTGAACCACAGGACGAAAGGCACAGCGTCACCGGCAGCTTTCTGCGCGGCTTCATCGCCGAACAGGGCCTGGCCGCCGGAGAAAATCGTGGCCAGCCCGAACAAGATGGCGACAGCGCCCGCGACGACGATGGCCGCGCCGCCCCGCCGCCGGTAGCTCATGGCGTCTTGTCGCCGGTAGCTGTGACTGCCGGGGTCAGCGCGTTTGCCCCGGTTTCGACCAGTGGGCGTGCACCGTGTCGCATTCCTTCATCCAACAACCCGCCTCGTCGGCCGTGTCCCTGCCCAGGGATTTGGCGAGGTCGACGAAACCCTGCCCGGGCCGCGTGTCGCCGGGCTGGTCGACGACGACCGCCGACAGCAAGCCGCGTCCAGCCTTGGCCTCGTCGCGACCGATCTGACCGAGCAAATGCACGAGCCGCTTGTCGAGTGGCTCGAAATTCATGGATTTCACCTTGGCCGCCAGTTCCGAATATGAGATTCGCTCTTTCTTACGCGCCACGTCGATCAAGACCGCCCTGACTTCGGCTTTCGCGGCGTCCCACAGAGGTCCCGCGGAGCCATGTTGGTTGAACATCGCGCGCCACTCCCTCGTAGAATCGGCATTGCCAGGAAGTCTATCCCATGATCGGCGCCTTGTCCCCAACCTCGCCCGACGGTCGTCCCGGTTGCCCGATGCCGGGGTTCGTGGCATCATTTGCCCCGAGGTTGCGCCCATGAAAATAAGGATTTCGAGAGCGGCGAAAACCCGGCCCTGGTCCGTCGTCCTGGCGGGCGGTCGTGTTGCCGCCGACGGCCGAGAAATTGGGAAATTGAAGAGCGGCGGCAAGGTCGTGACCGTCATCACCTCCGCGAGCACGGCCGCGGCCATGGACGAAGCCGTGGCGGCGCATGAAGCCACATTGATATGGCTCGCCGATCGCTAGGGGTCACTACCGGATAAGACTGAGCGACGCGATAAGCGCCCATGAAAGAGCCCTAAAGCTCGGCCCCGGCCGTGCGGGGATCATGAACATCGGCCTTATCGAATCGGCGATCGCCCGGCCTTATTCCGGCTATTACCGCTCGATCGTCAAAAAAGCGGCAGCTCTACTCGAATCGATGGCGAGCAATCACGGTTTCGCAGACGGCAACAAGAGAACCACTCTCATCCTAGTGGCCCCTGCCTGACGAAAGAGTCCTGGTTGGGATTCCCCTCGTGCGTTGCGCGTGCGAGTCTGGCGCATGCGCACCGGGATATCCATCACCGTCACGTCGGCTGACCGGGTTCGTCTGGAAGCCGTGATCAGGAACCGAA
>SHVT01000030.1 GCA_009694125.1 Rhodospirillaceae bacterium
GGACAGCAAAGTCATCGTCGCCATCAACAAAGACGGCGAGGCACCGATTTTCCAGATCGCCGATTACGGTCTTGTCGGCGACCTTTTCAAAGCCCTGCCCGAGTTCATCGCCGAACTCGACAAGCCGCGCTGACACGCCAACAACGATCGAGGAACCACTCCCATGATCCAAACCATCGGCATCATTGGCGCCGGACAAATGGGCAACGGTATCGCCCATGTCTGTGCCTTGGCCGGCTTCGACGTGAAACTCCTCGATGTCAGTCGCGAGCGCCTCAAGGAGGCGCTCGTCACCATCCGCACCAATCTCACGCGCCAGGCCACCCGCGGCAAGATCAAGGCCGAGGAGGTGGAGCCGGCGCTCGCGCGCATCCAAACCGATAACGACATGGCGCTGTTTCACGACGCCGACATGGTGATCGAAGCCGCCACCGAAGACGAGGCGATCAAGCGCGAAATCTTCAAGCGCCTGTTCCCGACCCTGAAGCCGAGCGCCATCATCGCGAGCAACACGTCGTCGATCTCCATCACCAGGCTGGCGGCGGTGACCGATCGGCCCGGCAAATTCATGGGCATGCATTTCATGAATCCGGTGCCGTTGATGGAACTGGTCGAGCTGATCCGCGGCATCGCCACGGAGGAAGAGACCTATCAGTCGGTACGCGAGGTTGCGGTCAAGCTCGGCAAGACCCCGGTGATGGCCGAGGATTTTCCGGCCTTCATCGTCAATCGCATCCTACTGCCCATGATCAACGAGGCGATCTACACGCTTTACGAAGGCGTGGGCTCGGTCGAAGCGATCGATAACGCCATGCGGCTCGGCGCCCACCACCCCATGGGTCCGCTGGAGCTCGCCGACTTCATCGGGCTCGACGTCTGCCTTTCGGTGATGCAAGTGCTGCACGAAGGCCTGGCCGACAGCAAATACCGGCCCTGCCCGCTTTTGGTCAAATACGTCGAGGCCGGGTGGCTCGGCCGCAAGACCCGACGCGGCTTTTATGACTATAGCGGGCCCAAGCCGGTGCCGACGCGATAGGTCCACTTCGCGCGATCAGCGCGGCGTCGACAGATAATATCGAATCAAGGCAAACCCGGCTTCGCCGTCCCAATCGGCGGAACCCTCAAGGCGCCCAACGTCGCGACCGGCGCGGTCGATCAGCACACTGGTCGGCAAACCGCGCACGCCAAAGGCGCGGCCGGTTACGCCGTTCTCGTCGAGATGGACGGGAAAGCCGGAAAGTTCGATCTTCGCCAGGAAGGGCTCGACCACACGTTTGCCGCCACGGTCGGACGACAACGCCAGCAACTTGAAATCGGTCTCCGTTAGCCGCTCGGCCAGCCGCGCGAGAGCCGGCAATTCACGCACGCAGGGCGCGCACCAGGTCGCCCAGAAATTGATGAGGACGACCTTGCCGCGCATATCGGCGAGGCGGAGGGCGCGGCCATCACCATCGAGCGCGACCAATTCCGTTGCCGACTTCGGTTCCGCCGCGGGGAGGAACGCCTGCATCTCGCCGGCGAAGGCGGGCGGCTGATTCGGCGCCTTCGCCCTTGGCCGCAGCAGCGACGCGCCGCCTAACGCCCCGGCGAGCCCCACCAGACCCAGGCCCAACATCCGGCGACGTGAAATCATCGATGCGCTTCGGAAACGAACATTGGTGCCCATGATGAACCGGGGCTCGCACCGCCGTCCAGGAATCCCGAATTCCTCACCGCGCACATCACGGGTTAAGTAACAAGCAGTTGAATAACAAGAACTTCCAATTATCATTGGAAATCTCTGTGGAAAAACTGTGGATGATCTGTGGGTTGTCGAAGAAAATACTCACAGAAATTTTGGTTCTTCTATCCGTTGACGCTTGCGTTTGGGTGCCGGTTCCATGACGTTTGGGGTCGGCGCGGGAGGCCTTCGGTGGCTTCGGTCCCGCATCGCCGAGTTCCCACCCGGAGCGAACCGGTGCGGCGCTGTTGCCACGGGTGATGCCTTCGGTCGTTCGACCGCGGCATCGCGTCGCCCTTCACCCACCGGACAGGGTGGAACGCGAATGGCGTCCCGAGGCCCGATGACGGGCGTGACGATGGTCGTCGACGCCGTACTCTCGGGTACGAAGCCCTGTCCCAAGGCGTGGGAATGCCGGATTCCCATCCAAGGCGGGCGGCTCGGACGGAAACGCCAGAGCAGTGTCGGCGCCGGTACACCGGATCGGGCGGAAGGATGTCAGGGGCGCGAGCCGCATAAGCTCGCCACCGCGGGAGAACCCGTTTTTCGGTGCCGCTCCCCGATCGCCCCATCGGCCAAACGCGCCAGGAGCCGCGGCTCCGGAAGAGGCGTCGGGGTGTCCCAGCGGGACACGGGCGGGGAGCGTGTTTCCCCCCACCCGACGTCTCATCCTTTCGCGCGATTCACCCGCGACGCAGACGGGCGGCATAAAATCCGTCGATTCCGCCCAAATCGGAAAGGTGGCAGGGCAGCGTTCGCAAATCTCCGTCCGCTGTCACGAACTCGGCCAACCCGCCGACTTCTTCCGGCGTGATCGCGATCCGACTCAGCGACGGCATCCGATCAAGAAGTGCGCGGATGCGCTCGGGGCCTTCCTCGGGTTGCAGGGAGCAGGTGCAATACACGATCGTCCCACCGCTGCGAACCATCTCAATCGCGGCGGTGAGTAAGCGATCCTGCATCGCCGCGAGTCGCGCCACATCGAGTGGCGTCTTGAGCCGCGCCACGTCGGGGTGGCGGCGAATCGCACCGGTCGCCGTGCAGGGCGCATCGAGCAGAATGGCATCGGCAAGCCGCAAAGGCCTCCAGGCGGCGATGTCGGCAACCTGGACATCGGCCGCCAGCCCGAGACGTGCCAGATTTTCGGCCAGACGCCGCACTCGCGGCGCGGCGCGATCGATCGCCACGACCTTGGCGCCGGCCGCCGCGAGCTGTGCGGTCTTTCCGCCGGGCGCCGCGCAGGCATCGATCACGTAACACCCCCGGATGTCGCCGAGAAGCCGCGCCGGAATCGCGGCCGCGGCGCCCTGAATCCACCAGGCGCCTTGGTCAAACCCGGGTAGGTCCGCGATCAATCCGCCGGCTGGCCGCCGCAGCGTGCCCGTCGGCAGCAAGGTCGCGCCGAGGGTCTCCCGCCACGCATCCGGCTCGCCCTTGACCGTTAGATCGATGGGTGGTTCGACCAAATGCGCCTCGGCGATGCCCCGGCAAGCGGTTTCGCCATAGGCGCGGGACCAGGACTGCCACAGCCAGTCCGGCGTATTGAGCCGGGCGGCGTCTTGACCGGCGACGATCGCGGCACCTTCGCGGGCGAGTCGCCGCAGGACGGCATTGAGCAGCGGCTTGTAGTGAGCCTCGGCCATGGCAACCGCCGAGTCCACCGCGGCATGGGCCGGCGTGCCCAGAAAAAGCAACTGCGCCGCCCCGATGCGAAGCCCGTCCTGCGCGGTGGCCGCGCGGTCCGGCAGCGGCCTTTCGAGGCAAACGCGGATGGCCTCATCGATTTGGCCGAGGCGGCGAAGTGTGGTCGCCACCATCAAACGAACGAAGCCGCGATCGCGTGCGGCAAGCCCGGCGAGCGCGGCATGGCCCGCGATGGCGTCGTCGAGCGGACGCTGGCGACGCAACACGCCACCGAGCAAATCGAGTGCGATGTCGCGCGCCGATACCGGTCGGGCGCCGACGTCAGTGGTCATTGAATGTTTTCAGGCTGCGCCGGACGGCGCGCAAGATTAGCCGCGACCCCCTGCCGCGCGTCAGCCCCAGGGACCCGCCGCGCCCGCCATGCCGCGCAGACGGCGAATGCGTTCACCCATCGGCGGGTGGCTGGAAAAAAGACCATCAAGCGGGCGGGCGTGCAGCGGATTGACGATAAAGAGATGCGCGGTCGCGGGGTTGTCCTCCGCCTGCGGATTGTCGACCACATGTGCCGCCTGCTCCAATTTGCTTAAGGCCGCGGCGAGCCAAAGGGGATGTCCGCTAATCTCCGCGCCGCCGCGATCGGCTTCGTACTCACGGCCGCGCGAAATCGCAAGCTGCACGATCATGGCGGCGACCGGCGCCAGTATCATGATCACGATCGCCCCGACCGCGCCCAAGGCACCGTTGTTGCCCTGCCCGTCATGCCGCGACGAACCAAAGAACATCACAAAATTCGCGAGCATGCCGAGGGCCCCGGCAATTGTCGCCGTTATGGTCATGATCAGCGTATCGTGATTGCGGACATGCGCGAGCTCATGGGCCATGACACCGGCAATCTCTTCGGCCGAAAGCGCGCGCAACAATCCGGTCGTCGCCGCCACGGCGGCATTTTCCGGGTTACGGCCGGTCGCGAAGGCATTGGGCTGGGGATTGTCGACGACATACACGCGCGGCATGGGCAGACCGGCGCGGTCGGCAAGCTGTTCGACAATGCCGTACAACTCCGGCGCCGTGACGCGATCCACCTGGGTGGCGCCGTACATGCGGAGCAGCATCTTGTCGGAGTTCCAATAGGCGAAAACATTCATCGCCAAGGCAACCATCAGGGCAATCGCCATGCCGCTCTCGCCGCCGAGAGCGAACCCAACAGCCAGGAACAGACCGGTCAGCCCCGCCAAAAGAAGCGCCGTGCGCGTGTAGTTCATCGTCGAAAACCTCTATGGTCTGCGGCTTTTCATAGATAGGCCGCCCTCGGCATCCTTCAAGACTTGCCGCGGCCGATGTTGCCCTGCATTCTGCCGCCATGACCGACGAACCGACACCCAAGCCATCCGCGTCGCCAGCCGCCGCCAGACGGTGATCGCCGGGATGATCGGGGTTTACCGCCAAATTCAGGGCGCCGCTGCTTTCGGCCACGGCCGCTTGAACGCATATGACTTTTCCGGCGAGGCCCGAACGCGCCATCCTTTCGGTCAGCCTGCCGAAATTTCCGTGTTCGGGTTCGATGGCAATGACTCGTCCGGCATCGACCCATCGGGCGAAGCGTTCGGTGAAAAAGCCGATATTGGCGCCGACATCGATCACCCAATCGCCGCCGATGTAAGGCCTCAGCGATTCAACCGCGCCCACCTCGAACGAGGCCTTGTACCTCTCGTAGGCGGTGTCGAAAAGCCGGCGCCCCATGCCCCCGGACAGGAACCCGGTCGCGGACACGGCGCGATACAGGCGTAGCAGGAGCGACTGCAAGGCAGAGTTCATGTCGTCCGGCGATAGATTGTGATCTGTGGGTTGACGTGGTTGTTAAATCCGGGAAGCCAATCCGGGGACAACCGCGGTCGAAAGCGCCGCATGACGGCAAAGCCCTCATTCGGCTTATCGTCGCCGCCCTCTCGTTCGGTGACGACTCGAAAGGCGCAGCCCGGCGCATTGATCGCATAACGCGACAGATCGAATGGCGGCACGTCGTAAGGGGTCGGCGTCAAAGTCGGCAGACACACCCCCGCGCCGGAAGGCAGATTGGCGTCGATCCACGCCCCGGCCAGGAGCCGGGTAGAATGTTCGGGATCGTTTTCATCGACATAGGTGAGCTTCGTAGGCACGGACTGGACCAATGTCGCCATCAGAGCCACCGCGAACGCCGAAATCCGCACATGCCGGCTCGCGGCAAAAAGCAGCAGACCGGCCGGAAGCACGTAGGGAACGTAACGCAGATTGGTGTGCCACTGTGAATGAGCTGCGGTCACCACGGCCGCGAGCGCCAGGGCAAATCCCAGAGCCGCGGTAATCCTCCGCGCCCCGGTGAAAGACGGCCGGGCCAGTTCGCGCGCCGCCACGAACAGCAACAGGAGGCCAAACCCAACGCCAAAACCCGGCAGGAAGGAATTTTCCACGAAGGCCCACAAATCGGCCGGAGCGATCGACGGGGCGAACCAACCCGCCGCACTCTCCCCCTCGATGGCCAAGGCGCGCCAGTTGACGATCGCGAAGGGGTTGGACAGGACATAGACCGCCAGGGACAAAGTCGGGACACGAAACAGCGGTACCCAATCGATCAGGCCGCGTGCGACCGCGACACACAACGCACACCAGACCAGGGCCGCGAACAGCCCAAGGGTGGTGACGGACCCGACCGCCAGCCCCAGGCAGAGGGCGAGGGCGTATTCCTCCGAGCGCCGCTGTTTTCGACTTTCAAACAACGAGACGACAAGGAACAGGGCGCAGGTCACGTAGAGAAGCGCGTACCAATGCGGCTTCATCACGACGGAAAACATGATCGAGGCCGGGCAAAACAGGTAAATTCCGGTTCCGGCGAGGGCGATGGAAGGCCGCGCTACCATCCGCAACGTCAAGAAGAGAACGAACCCCGAAAGGGTGAAGGCCGTCAGGACGAAGGTGCGACCCCAGGCATACACCTTGTCCATGCGATCGGGATCGGCGAGCAACTGGTCCAGAGAACCTAACGGCAGCACGCCGAGCTTGGCGAAGGCATGGAACCAACCGCCCAGCGGATACAGGAACGCGCCTCCGTATTGGTAAAAATGCGGATCGAATTGGCCCGAAGTGGGATCGATTCGCGCCAAGGCCATCACATTGATGACCTCATCGGCCTCGATGCTGTAGAGCTTGTACCGCAGCATCCAGCGGTCGAGCGTCTCGGCTCCGCCGGTGTTGCTCACCGCAATCGCCGCTCGATTCAGCGCGGAGTTGTCAATGTCGATTTTCTCGATGTGGTGATCGCGAATGTGCGCGAGGTCGTTGATGCGCGTGCCATAGTTGATGGTCAGAAGCTGAAATACAAAAAATGCGGTGCATACCGCAAGGGCGAGCCCGGCGCCCGCCGGCGCGCGGGCGAAGGTCGCGTCACTCACCGGAGGCCCGCGGATTCGGGCGCGCGATGATGTTGCGGCCGGCCCCGTCCGGAATCATGCGCCGAAGGATGTCACGCCCGCGCGGCAAAGGCGCCTCCGAGGAGAGGTCCGCCAACTCATAACGCGCGGTTTCGAGGATATCGAGCAGGCGATCGAGGCTATCGCCGCGTTCGTCGAGGATATAAGGCGACAGCTCCATGACAATGACCGGGCGGCAGCGGCGCAGCGTCGCTTCCGCGCCGGTCAGAACGCGGCACTCGAATCCATCAACATCCAGTTTGATGAAATCGACGCGGCGAATCGCGTTTTCCGCCAGGTAAGTGTCCAGCGTCAACGCGCCGGCGCCGGCCGTCGTCATGTCGCGCCCGCGAAGTTTCGGGTGAACGTCCGCACCACCGGCGAGCGGCCAGCTTGAGGGCAGCGTGCGGGGTATCGGGCCGTCCCCGCGGTCGAGAAGCATCGTCTGCGCCACGGTCACGCGCGCGGCATAGACCGGGTTGAGCGCAAGATTGGCGCTCAACTTCGCAAAAGCAAAATCGGTCGGCTCAAAGGCCACGACGCGACCGGTCGGACCGACCAGCCGCGCCAGCGGCAGAGTATGCGCGCCGATATTCGCGCCGATGTCCAACACAACGTCGCCAGCCCGAACCAGACGCTCACAAGCCGCCACCGTTGCCGCCTCGAACGCGCCGAGGAGAAAGATCGAAAAATCGATGCCCTCGTCAAGGTCGAGCCGCCACCGCAGGCCATTGCGGCGCACCTCGGCCGCACTCCCGGCGCCAAACATCCGGCGAAGGCCAAGCAATGGCTTTTGGCAGAGCCGCGCGAGCGCGATCTTACTCCGCGTTGTCAGCAAGGATTACGGCGCCTTCAGCTTGCGGAAGGCGAAGACCACCATGCGCAGCAACATCCAGCCATGGCGGAATCTGGAAATCTGGGTCTCGCCATAACGGCGGTCCACATAACGGATGGGCACTTCCACGATCTTCAGGTTGAGCTTCGAGGCTCCGAAGATAAGGTCGAAATCGCCGAATGGATCGAAATCGCCGAAATAGTCGCGGCCCGCGACCAATCGGCGGTATTGCAGGCGCGCCAACGCCTTGGTGCCGCACAGGGTGTCGGTGAAGCGTTGATTGAGAAGCCACGAAAAAATCAGCGCGAAACTTCGGTTTGCCCAGAAATTGAGGAACCGCATGGCGCCGCGTTCCATGGGGTAGACGAGCCGCGTGCCGTTGACGAAATCGCCGCGGCCCTCGGCCAGCGCCTCGTAGAATTTCGGAAGACTCTCCGGCGGCACGGTGAGGTCGGCGTCGAGGATCATCAGGAAGTCGCCGCGCGCCGCCGCCATCCCCATGTGCACCGCATTGGCCTTGCCGACGCCCTCCTGGCGCAGAACCTTGATGTGGCGATCGGGGTAGGCCGCCTTCACGCGTAGGCACTCCTCATACGTGCCGTCGCGGCTGTGGCCCTCCACGAAGATAACCTCCAGGTCGTCGCAAAAGCGCGGCAGGCGCCGGATGGCCGGTTCGATATTCCCCTTTTCGTTGCGGCAGGGAATGACGACGCTGGTCGACGCGTGGGCGACCGCCTGCCCGCGCCGGGGCCTGGCAACGACGTAGTTTCGCAAGCACGCGCGGCGCAGAACCGGCAACGGCGCCAGATAGCGGTTGACCAGCGCGCCAAGGCCGAGCAAGCGGCGCGGCAGCAATTGGCGCCACTCGATCTTTATCGTCTCGAAATCCGCGAGGTCCAGCAACGCGGCGAGATCGCTGGTCGACAGCCAGTTCTGCTCCTCTTGCGGCATCTTGGTGCCCAGACGCTCCGCCAGCCACAAGAACGGCTCCCACAGTTTTGAGTAATAGGACAACACGATGCGAGTCTGCGGCGTACACAGGGCATGAAGGTGTTTGAGCGTCGCCTGGCAGTCATCGAGCGAACCCACGGTGTCGGCCATGATGATGGCGTCGAATGGCCCCTTCAGCTTGGCGAGTGTTGCGGCATCCTCGATATCCCCAACAATGAATTCGAGCTGCGGATGATTGCGGCGAGCGACCGCCACCATGTTCGCGCTGAGATCGAGCCCGACGCCGCGGGCGGGCGCAAGCGCCGCCAGGAGACGACCGGTGCCGCATCCGATCTCGAGAACGTTGAGACCCTTCGGCACCAGGAACCGCATGTACCGCCACTCGTCCTGGTGGAAATAGGCGCTGCGGTCGATCCAGGAATCCCTGTCCGCCGCCTGACCATCGGCGAGTGCGCGAATCCGAGCCTTCCGCCGCGCCGACAACGCGGCGGGAAGGTCGCCCGTCGTTTCGATCAAGGAGCCGATGTCGTTCACGCGGCGGGCGGCGCGTCGAAGCCGGGTTGCGGCCGTGGCCTGCCGGTCAGCAGCCAAATCGCGCCCCCTGGCAAACCAATGACCAGATTCGCCAACCCATACGCGATGGAAAGGGCCAAGGCATCCGCCGGCGGCAAGCCGATGAAGCCGAACGCGCTGACCATGGCCGTTTCCCGCAAACCCCAACCAGCGATCGAAATCGGCAATACCGAGACCAGGATGACGGGAGGAATCAGCAAGACGCAATTGATCAGGGAAAGCGGTAGATCGGAATCCCAGGCGAGCACGAAGACCGAAAAGGCCGAACAGAGGTGCACCGCCATGCCAACCATAAGCAGAACCGTAGCGCGACCGGGATCGGCGAACGTCCGCCGCGCATCCCCGAGCAAGGCGGCGATGGCGGCGAGCGGTCTTATCCGAGACAGAAAACGCGGAATTTGGTCAAAACCTAGTGCGATGGCCGCGGCCGCGAGGCCGAGCAACGTTATCAGGGCAAGCGCTTGGCCGGCCGGCCCGGCCGTGATCGCCATCAGGAACCAGGGCAGACCGATGGCAATAAGCGCCAAATTGGCAAGCAGCGCCACGCCGCGATCGATCAGAACGCCGCCGACCGCGGCCTTGAGCGGCTGGCCAAGGCGATAGGCGCGCCAAATCCGAAAGCCGTCGCCGCCCACGGTCGAAGGAAGCGTCTGGTTGAAGAACAGGCCGACCAAAAGCGCTCCCAGCAGATCGCCAAAACGCAGGGGCCGACCCAATGCTTGGCTGATCAACGACCAGCGCCAGGTGACCAGGGGTACTTGTAGCGCCAGAACCGCGAACACCGCCACGACGCCGCCCACCGAGAAGGCCGCCATGCGCGTCGTTGTTGCCGCCCAGTCGATGTCGCCGAGCAACCACCAGACAAGCGCGGCCGAAGCCGCCGCCTTCGCCGCGAAGGCAAGCCAAGTGCGGTGAGTTTTTATGAAATCCATGACGCCGATTGCCGTTGTCGGCGCATTTGATACGAAGGTCCGGCGGCGCGCAATCAAGAAGCCCGCACCGTGGCGCCCATCCAGCGGCTCAGCCAGGGCATACGTTCAAGCCATGGCCTCATCGCCTGAGCCGCCAGCAGAATCAGGAAGGGCTCGACCGGTAGGCGATAGCGTACCGATGACACGGTGACCATATGCACCGCCGTCAGGAAAGCCGCGAATAACGCCATCGGCAGCACCGGCCGCCACAACCTCCGGCCGTCGCGCGCCAGAACAACCAAGGCCAGGCCGAGGACCACGCCGTAGCTCGCCAGCGAAAGAACAATGATGGCCGGTTTCTCATATTCCGGCGCGTAGGGCCACAGCCGCCAAAACCGAACGAATTTGACGCCGGCCATGGCCACGAAACGTCCCGGATTTTCGGCGATGTAGTCGAAGGCGGCACGTCTGAGCGCGGCGTTGCGCTCGATGCCCGGTTCGATCCCAACGAAAGGCGTTAAGTCGAAATCGCGGCCTTTTTCACTGACGTCGACGCTGCCGCCGCTTTGGTTCAAAGGGTTGTTTCCGGAATACAGGACGATTCCATCGCCCAGGTCGAGCCGCACGAATTGCCCGTATTTCGCATATTGATGCACCCACCAGGGCGCCATCAGCACGGCATAAATAACGACATATCGCGCCAGGCACGAAACCGCGAATCGCCACGAACGGCGGCGATCGAGCAAGACGAAGACGAGAATCAGGATCGGCGCGAAGAAATCCGTCGCCGGACGCAAAAGAATGGAAAGAACCATGACAATGGAGGCTGCGGCAAAATGCCCGCGATAAAGCAAGAGAAATGCGAGGCAGATGAGGAAAATATAGGGAGTCTCCGTCAGTCGGGAGACGGCGAAAAAGATGAAATGCGGATAAACCGCCGCGGCGAAAGCCGCGAGCAGCGCGCCGAGGGAATTGGCGAACGTCTCCAGCGCCAGCCGCCAGATCAGCCAGATGGTCGCCGCCGACAGCGCGATGTCGGCGAGTTTCAGCGCCGTGTGGCCGCCCCATAACGCCGTCCACAGGGGATAAAGCGGCATGTAGATGTGGACACCCATCCAGCCGCGATCGACCAATTCCCTGCCGGCGGTCTCATAGGCCGTGGCGTCCGGAAATTGCTGGTCGGGCAAGAAGGCTAGAGCAAGTAGCCGCGTCGCCAGACCGAGACCAACGGCATGCCAGATCGTCAACGGCATGGGTTCAACGCGGCCGGAGGTTGTATTTGAGGATGGCATAAATCGCCCGGACGCCGTCGACCCAGCCGATTTTCTTGCCCTGCTCGTAGGTGCGCCCGTGATAGGAAATGCCGACCTCGTAAATCACGCAGCCTTTGCGTGCGATCTTCGCGGTGATCTCCGGCTCGAAACCGAACCGGTCCTCCTCGATGACGATCGACTGTATGACCTCGCGGCGGAACATCTTGTAGCAGGTCTCCATGTCGGTGAGGTTGAGACCGGTGAACATGTTGGAGGCAAGGGTCAGCGCGCGGTTGCCCATCATGTGCCAGAAATAAAGCACGCGATGCGCGTCGGCGCCGGCGAAGCGCGAGCCGTACACGACATCGGCGCCGCGTTCGAGTATCGGCGCCATCAGCCTAGGGAATTCGTTGGGATCGTATTCAAGATCGGCGTCCTGGACGACCACGATGTCCCCCGTCGCCGCGGCGAAACCCGCGCGCAACGCCGCACCCTTGCCTCGGTTGCGATCCTGAAAAAGCACACGATCGGCCAGCGGCTGCAACTCGTCCTTCAACAACTCGCGCGTGCCGTCGGTGGAACAATCGTCAACGACGATGATCTCGATCGATTCGACCGGCGCCGAACGAACCCGCTCGATCACGGTTCGGATGGTGGTCTTTTCGTTGTAGCAGGGGATGACGACGGAAAGTTTGGGCAAGCGAACGCTATTGGAGCAACGCGGTGATTTCGCCGGCGTTCACTTGATCCTTCTTCACCCACTCCACCGGTATGCGGCCATCGGGCGCCTGGGCAAGACGATCGGCGCCAGCGGCGATCAAACGCCTGATTATTTCGACATCGCCATTGAGGGCTGCCAGATGCAGCGGCGTCAGTCCGTTGGTTTCGCGCGAATCGGGGTCGGCGCCGGCGGCCAACAGGACGTCAACGACCGTGGCCCTGCGCGCGGCCACTGCGGCATGGAGGGGCGTGTTCGCCAATTTGTTGCGCGACACCGCCGTGCGCCGCGCGCCCGCCGCGACCAGCAGGCGAACGACGTCGGCATGGCCGAAGAAGCTGGCGAGGTGAAGCGCGGTCCAGCCATCCTTGGAATAGCCCTCGGACTTTGACGGGTCGCCGTCGAGGATGGTCTTGACCTGGGCGACTTCGCCCAACGCCGCGGCCTCGAACAGATCGAGCGTCGCCCCCTTCTGGAGCAGCCAGCGCACCACGTTCGGCCGGCCGGAATAGATGGCCAGTTGCACGGCCGATTCGCCACCGGTCGCCCGCGCGGCGATCAGGGTCGGCTCGCGGTCCAGCAGCGCCGCCGCCTTGGGCACCGCGCCGGCCTTAATCGCCTCAAGAAACTCCGTGCTGGAATCCGACAAACCCCGCCTCCTTGGGAAGTGGCTCTAGCGCTGGTCGGCGCGATTCAAGCGGTTCTTGACGAGATCGTCCACGACCGCAGGCTCCGCGAGGGTCGAGGTATCCCCAAGTTGCTGATGTTCATCGGCCGCGATCTTACGCAGGATCCGGCGCATGATCTTGCCCGATCGGGTCTTGGGCAGGCCCGGCGCCCATTGAATAAGGTCGGGTGTGGCGATCGGCCCGATTTCCTTTCTGACCCACGCGACGAGCGTGGACCGCAATTCGTCGCTCGCCGTCTCGCCGGTCTTGAGCGTGACATAGGCATAGATGCCCTGGCCCTTGATGTCGTGGGGGTAGCCGACAACGGCGGCTTCGGCGACCTTGGGATGGGAAACCAGGGCGCTTTCCACCTCGGCGGTGCCCAGCCGATGGCCGGCGACGTTGATGACATCGTCGACCCGCCCGGTGATCCAATAATCGCCATCGGCATCGCGGCGACAGCCATCGCCGGTGAAATAGCGGCCGGGAAAGGTCTTGAAATAGGTGTCGATGAAACGCGGGTGATCGCCATAAACCGTGCGCATCTGGCCGGGCCAGGATTCCGAAATGCAGAGATTGCCCTCGCAGGCCCCTTCCAGCGCCCGCCCTTCGCCGTCCACGATCAGCGGCTTGATGCCGAAGAACGGGCGCGTCGCCGAGCCGGGTTTGAGCTTGGTCACCCCAGGCAGCGGCGTGATGAGGATGCCGCCGGTTTCGGTCTGCCACCAGGTGTCCACGATCGGGCAGCGTTTTTCGCCGACGACGTTGTAGTACCAAAGCCAGGCCTCGGGATTGATCGGCTCGCCCACCGAGCCAAGCAACCGGAGGCTCTTGCGGCTGGTCCGTTTCACCGGCCCATCCCCTTCGCGCATCAAGGCGCGGATGGCGGTGGGGGCGGTGTAGAAGATGTTGACCTTGTGTTTGTCGATGACCTGCCAGAATCGCGAAAAATCCGGGAAATTCGGCACACCTTCGAACATCAAGGTGGTGGCGCCATTGGCGAGCGGGCCATAAACGATATAGGTGTGCCCGGTCACCCAGCCGACATCCGCCGTGCACCAATAAATGTCGCCGTCGTGATAGTCGAACACGTATTGATGTGTCATCGAGGCATAGACCATGTAGCCGCCGGTCGTATGGAGCACGCCCTTGGGCTTCCCGGTCGATCCCGAGGTGTACAGAATAAACAGCGGGTCTTCCGCGCCCATCTCGACGGGCGGGCAATCGGCGGAAACCTTCGCGCATTCTTCGTGATACCAGCAATCGCGGCCATCGACCCAGTTGACCGTGCCGCCGGTGCGGCGCACGACAACCACCGTCTTGACCCCAGGGCATTGCTTCAAGGCCTGATCGGCATTGGCCTTGAGCGGTATCTTGCGACCGCTGCGTAGACCTTCATCGGCGGTGATCAGGAACGTCGAGTCGCAATCCTTGATGCGTCCGATCAGCGATTCGGGCGAAAAGCCGCCGAACACCACTGAATGGACCGCACCGATCCGGGCGCAGGCCAACAGCGCGACCGCCGCCTCCGGCACCATCGGCATATAAATCGTGACGCGATCGCCTTTCTTGACACCTTTGGCTTTCAAGACGTTGGCGAGGCGACAGACATTCTGATGAAGTTCGGCATAGGTCACATGTTTATGTTCGCCGGGATTATCGCCCTCCCACAGGATCGCGGTCTGGTTGGCGCGTTTGGGGAGGTGCCGGTCGAGGCAGTTATACGAGGCATTCAGCGTGCCGTCGTAATACCAGCGGATATTAACGTTGCCGGTGAACGAAGTGTCCTTGACCTTGGTGTATGGCTTGATCCAGGCGATGCGCTTGCCGTGTTCGCCCCAGAATCCCTCCGGATCGGCGACCGACCTGTCGTACATCTCGCGAAAGGCGGCCTCCTCGACCCAAGCCGCGCGGGCGACATGATCGGGTACCGGGAAAACATGGTGCTCTGACATGCGCGAGCCTCTCCTACCTCAGTTGCGGGCCGACGTGAACACGGCACCGCCATGTGTTGGTTGCGATTGAATTATTGTCGGAACGACGCTGGCTTACAAGCCGCGGAACGGCGCTAAGTTCAAGAGAGTTACATTTTCGTCGAGGACCGCGACCGGAACCGCGACGAGCGGCTTGCCATGGCATGGACCGCCGGCGCAATGGCCGTCCTCGATACGAAACCGCGCGCCATGTGTCGCGCACTGAATAAAGGTCCGATCCAAGGTCAAAAACACATCCTGCGTCCAATCGAGCGGGGTGCCGGCATGGGGGCAATGGTTGACGTAACCCCAGACCTGGCGGCCGCGCCGGATGACGAAGATGTCGTCGCGTCCCTCGCCCAGGGAAAAACCCCTTCCGCCGGGGTCGCCGATATCGGCCAGCCGGCAGAGCACGCGGTGGGCGGTCGCGGCTGGCTCGGTCAGGGGGTGGTTTCCGCCATCGCGCAGAGGCGTTTCCAGTTTTCCGGGCCGATCGGCGACACCGACAGGCGTGCCTGCCGCACCAGCTTCATCTGCGCGAAACGAGGGTCCGCCTTGATTTCGGCGAGTGTCACCGGGCGTTTCACCGGTCGGACTGGCTTCACGTCGACGGCGACGAATTTACCCGTGGGGTCGGTCGGATCGCGATAGTGCGTCTTCACGATTTCCACGATGCCGGCGATGCTGCGCGCCACCCCGGAGTGATAGAAGAAAGCCTGGTCGCCGAGCTGCATGGCCCTGAGATTCCTGGCTGCGGTGAAGTTGCGGACGCCGTCCCACATGCTCACGCCGGCGGCGACGAGGTGGTCCCAGGAAAATTCTTCGGGCTCGGATTTCAACAACCAGTAATCCATAGCTTCCTCCGCCTTTCCCCAGGAGGCTAAAGCAAGGCAGCCTCGACGCCAAGTCAGGGCGCCGGCGCGACTTCGCCCTTTGCTCGAGTGACCATGATGGGCAAGGCATGGTCGACGAGCTTCGCCGCGTCCATCAAGACGGCACTGGGCCGATGGCGCGGAAGGAGGCATGCGCCATGACGATGGCGCCTGGCTGCATGCCGAGCCGACGCAAAGCGGCGGCGAGCTCTTTCCGGGAATGGGACAAGGATCAGGCTTTGGCGCCGAACCCTTCGCTGCGGAAGGGCCGGGCTAATAGCGCCTCGATCGTCGCGTCGATCGCCGCACCTTCATGGAGGATGGCGTTCACCGCCGCGGAGATGGGCACTTCAATACCGATTCGCCGCGCCAGCTTTACGACGGCGGCGGCCGTGTAGACGCCCTCAACGACCGAGCGCCTCCCCGCCAGCAGCTCGGCCAGCGGCTTCCCTTGCCCCAGCGCGACACCCAAAGCGTAGTTCCGCGATTTCTCGGCATTGCAGGTCAACGTCAGATCGCCGATCCCGGATAGCCCCATCATGGTTTCCGCGCGGCCGCCGCACGCAACCGCAAGACGCGCCATTTCCGCCAAGCCGCGCGTGATGAGCGCGGCGCGCGCGCTGTGCCCCAGCCGCCTGCCCGTGACGATGCCGCAGCCGATGGCGATGGTGTTCTTCACCGCGCCGCCAACCTGCGCCCCGATCGGATCGTCGGCCAGATAGGGCCGGAAGAACGACCCGCCGATTGCCTCAACGATCTGCCGGCCAAGAACGGTGTCGGTACAGGCCAGCGTCGCCGCCGCCGGCAGACCGCGCGCGATTTCGTCGGCGAAGGTCGGCCCCGAGAGGACCGCGCAGGGTGCGCGCGGCAGGGCGGCGGCCACGACCTCGCTCATCAACGCGCCGGTCTGAACTTCGATGCCCTTCGCGCAGATCACGAGGGGCGTGCCGGCCCGCAGCCGGGGCGCCAATTGGGCAACGACCCCTCGCATGAACTGAGCCGGCACCGTTAACAACACGATGTCGGCGGCGGCGGCGGCTTCGGCCAGATCGCCGGTCGCGCGAATGGACGGATCGAGTTCGATGCCGGGAAGCAGCGCCTCGTTCCTGTGGTTGATGTTGATGTCGGCCGCCACTTCCCGCTCAAAAGCCCAGACCAGCGTGGTACGGCCGGCCCGGCTGGCCACGAGGGCCAGTGCGGTGCCCCAGGCGCCCGCGCCGATGATCCCGATATGTTTCATGGCCGGGACCGCCGGAACCAACCCGTCATGGAGCCCGCATTGATTCGAGTGGCCATCGCGGTCGCGCCGCGAAGTCCATCCCGTCGACGAGGCCGCGCCGCAGCCGTTCAATCCCGACCCATGCGATCATGGCGGCATTGTCGGTGCAAAGGCGCGGCGGCGGCGCGATGAAGCGGAGGCCGTTGCGCGCGGCCAACGCCTTCAGGCGCGTCCGCAGGACCTGATTGGCGGCGACGCCCCCAGCCACGACCAGGGATTCGCCGGCCGGGTGACTCCGCTTGAATGCCGCGATGGCGTTTGCCGTGCGATCGTCCAGAACGTCCGCCGCGGCCGCCTGAAAGCCGGCGGCAAGATCGGCGACGTCTCGATCCGCCAAGGGGCCGGCGGGCAAGGTTTCGACCACGCGGACGACGGCGGTCTTCAAACCCGAAAAGGAAAAATCGCAGCCCGGGCGCCCAACCATCGGGCGCGGCAAGGCAAACCGGAGGGCATCCCCGGTGGCGGCGGCCCGCTCCACCGCCGGACCGCCCGGATAGCTGAGTCCCAGAAGTTTCGCCGTCTTATCGAAGGCCTCGCCGAGGGCATCGTCGAGCGTGCCGCCCAATCGCCGATAGTGGCCGACATCCTCGACGATCAACAATTGGCAATGCCCGCCGGAGACAAGCAACAGCAAATAGGGAAAGCTGACGATCTCGGCCAGATTGGCGCTCAACGCGTGTCCTTCCAGGTGATTGACCGCGATGAAAGGCAAATCATGCACACAGGCGATCGCCTTGGCCATGGTTACGCCGACGATGAGCCCGCCGATCAGGCCAGGGCCGGCCGTCGCCGCGATCGCGGCGAGGTCTTGGAACCCCACCCCGGCGGCGGCGGCGGCACGGCCGATCAGGGAATCGAGGTGATCGAGATGAGCACGCGCGGCAATCTCCGGAACCACGCCGCCGAATGGCCGATGGATTTCAAGCTGCGACAACACCAGATCGGCCAGCACCGCGCGTTCGCCGGTTACGATAGCCGCCGCCGTTTCGTCACAACTGGTCTCAATGCCAAGGACTATCATCGCGCCGCCCCGGATCGACCGCGCGCCCATTGCCCGCCGGTCTATGTATGTGCCTTACCCCAACCGCCATCCACGCGATTCGCCCGAACTGACAAAAGGAGGCATCAAGAATGGTACCGTCGAGCGACCCCATCGCAATCGTACGCGAATGTCTTCGCGCCATCGAGCGGGGTGCCACCGGAGAGGACTTCGCGAAATTCTACGATCCCGGAGTCGTGCAAGCGGAATTTCCAAACCGGCTCGTGGCCCAGGGCGCGCGGCGCGACCTGGCCGCCATTCTCGATGCCGCTGAACGCGGGCGGAAGATCGTGGCCAACCAACGTTTTGACATTCGCAACGCCGTCGCCAATGGCGACCATGTCGCGATCGAGGCCTTTTGGGAGGCCACCTTGCGCGTGGCTCTGGGGACCCTGCCAGCCGGAGGGAAGATGAAGGCGCATTTCGCGGTGTTCTTTGAATTTCGCCAGGGGCGGACCGTCGCCCAGCGCAACTACGATTGCTTCATGCCGTGGTAGAGCGCCCGATCAGAACATCGTTTCGATCACGCGATCGGGCGGGGCATGGCCGTCGACGAAGGTCTTGATGTTGATAATGACCTTTTCTCCCATGTCGACGCGGCCTTCCATGGTGGCCGAGCCCATATGGGGAAGCAGCACCACATTTTCGAGTTGGAGCAGCTTGGGATTGATCGAAGGTTCGTTCTCGTAGACGTCGAGACCCGCGCCCCGAATGTCCCGGCTGATGAGCATACGCGCCAAGGCGTTTTCGTCGATGACCTCGCCGCGCGCTGTGTTGACGACATAAGCGTGTGGACGCAGCAGCTTGAGCCGCCGGGCCGAGAGCAAATGATAGGTCGCCGGCGTGTGCGGGCAGTTGACCGAAACGATGTCCATATGGGCCAGCATCTGGTCGAGACTCTCCCAATATGTGGCCTCGAGTTCGGCCTCCATCGCGGGATCGACGCGGCGCCGGTTGTGATAATGGATCGAAAGCCCGAATCCGCGCGCCCGGCGGGCGACGGCTGTGCCAATTCGCCCCATGCCGATGATCCCCAACCGCTTGCCCCAAATTCGGTTGCCGAGCATGAAAGTGGGGTTCCAGCCGCTCCACCCACCCGCGCGCACCAGCCTTTCGCCTTCCGTCAACCGCCGCGGAACGGCAAGGATCAAGGCCATCGTCATATCGGCCGTGTCCTCGGTCAACACCCCCGGCGTGTTGGTGACGGTGATGCCGCGACCGCGCGCGGTGGCGAGATCGATATGGTCGACGCCGGTGCCGAACGATGCAATCAGGCGCAGATCGGGGCCGGCCTGCGACAATACGCCGGAATCGATGCGGTCGGTAACGGTGGGAACCAGAACATGCGCGGTCTTCGCGGCTTCGATCAGCTCCGGCTGCCCCATCGGATGATCGTCGAGGTTGAGCCGTGTCTGAAATAGCTCCATCATCCGGGTCTCGATGACGTCGGGCAATTTCCGGGTAACGAAGACGAGGGGTTTCTTAGAAGGCATGGCACGCTCCCGCGCGGTCCATAGCAAGCGCATCTTGGAAAGTCCAGCCGCTTCCCCGTTTTGGGGACGGCTGGCCGCCCTGGCTGTCGCCCTCGCGGCGGCCTCGATCCCGGCATTGTCCCAGGCCGCCGATTCGGCCCCGCCACGTTTTGCAAGCCTCCGCGCCGACGAGGTGAACCTACGCACCGGGCCGGGCGTGCGTTACCCGGTTGATTGGGTCTACCGCCGGCGGCAATTGCCGGTCGAGGTCGTCGCCCAATTCGAAAATTGGCGGAAAATCAAGGATTGGCAGGGCACCGAAGGCTGGGTGCATCAAAGCATGTTAACCACCGCCCGCAACGTGCTGACCACTGGGGAGATTCGAGTGCTTTATCGCAAGCCCGCGGAAGGCTCCGTCATCCTCGCCCGCATCGAGCCGGGTGTCATCGGAACCGTGCGCGACTGCGAGGTCCAATGGTGCCGAATCGAAATAGCGGGCATGGTCGGGTGGCTCAAGCGGACCGATTTTTGGGGCCCGTCGTCGGACGCAGCCGCCGAATAGCCGGCGGTGACCGTTTAGGCGATCATCAGCCGCATATGTTCGCGCGCGACGATGGACTGCGGCCAGGTGATGCGCGCCTTGGCCTCCAATTCCTCCATGAACAGGTCCTCGTGGTCGGGATCGTGATGGAAGATGACCAAGGATTTCGCCTTGGCGGCCTGGCAGAGACGGACGCCTTCTTCCCAAGTGGAATGACCCCAACCGACCTTGCTCTTGAACTCGGCATCGGTGTAGGTGGAATCATAGATGACATATTCGGCGCCTTCGATCAGGGCCAGGATGTTCTCGTCGGGTTTGCCCGGCAGGTGTTCGGTGTCGGTGACATAACACAGCGACTTGCCGCGATATTCGATTCTATATCCGGTGGCGCCGTCGGGATGATTGAGCGGGGCGGTCTTAATGGTTACCCCATTTTCGACGGTGAAGGTGTCACCGGCGCGAAAATCCTCGAAAGCGATCTTTGCCCGCATTGTCTCGATCGGCACCGGGAATGTCGGCGTGGCCATTTGGCCGGCTAGGATGTTCTTGATGCCGCCCTTGTCCGAGAGGTGGCCGGCCATCAGCCGGAACTCGTGGCTGGGGTGATAGGCCGGCGAGAAGAAGGGAAACCCGTTGATGTGATCCCAGTGCGTGTGCGTCAACAACACGGTAGCGCGATTGATGTCCTTCTTGAGCAGCCAATGACCAAGACCGCGAATACCCGTGCCGGCATCGAGGATGATGCGATGACTGCCGCATGTGACCTCGATGCAACTCGTGTTGCCACCAAAGGCGATATGCCTCGGCGACGGACAAGCAATACTGCCGCGCACACCCCAGAATTTGAGCTTGAAGCTCATTGTCGTCTCCCTGCTGCCCTTAAGTCCACGCGCTGTTCGGTTATTGTCATACGATGACCGGCCTTCGTTCGGATCAGCCGCGCGTCTATTGGCCGAACCTCGTGGATGGACCGCGCGCGCCGCGCGCCGCCCAAACCCGTCCCTAATCTATACACGGATCGTCGGGCGATGCGAGCCGTCGCGGCGGCCATCTAACTTAGACAGGTGGTGCCTTCGAAATCCTGGGCCAATTCCCGGCGTGCGTCCTCAGGCATTACCGCCATATGGCGATAGTTGGGATGATCGAAGCCAAGAACGATGTGCGCCCCGGGTCTCTGGAAAACGTCGATCTGAGCCGGCGAAAATGGGAAATGCACGAATTGCACCGCCGAGGCCTTGCCATCGGCGCGCGTTCGCTCCGCGTCGTCTTCGCTTCGCCCGGCGATACGATCGCCGCCGACGGTTAGAAAGGCCGAATCCTCGACGCCGCCGAGTTGGGCGAGAACCCGGCCCCGCCGCATTGGGTCTTCGATTTCGAACATGACCGTGGCCACGAGTTCGCGACCGTTCGGAATCAAGGGGTTGTAGGCGGCCAGTTCCGCTTTGAGCTGCGCCTCGCCGCCCTTCTCGATCGCGAGCATCTCGTGAATTTGGTACCACATGGTGTCGTAGTTCTCGAAATTGAACATGGCGAGCGGGCCGACCTCCATGCGCCGCCTCGCCTTGAGCGCCACCATCTCCCGCCGTTTTGCCGGACGTTTTTGGGAATAGTCCTCAAGCGGCAGGATTTCGGCCGGAGTTACATGGCGTTTCCGGCTCAACACATGACCCTCCGCCGGGTTAGGAGGCGGCGCTGTCCAGGCCATAGGCCCGGGCCAGCAGTTGAATGGGATGGACGGCGGTCGCCGGCGCCTTGTTGCCTTCGCTACGCTGCATTCCCTGGACGATGTGAGCGCCGGCCAACGGACATTCCGACGCCAAATGCGCCTTGGCGTTGGCGATCGCTTGAGCCACGACCGGCCGCCCAACTTTCAGCGCCACCTCGAAATTCTCCTTCATCACCCCCCAGGAACCACCGTGACCCGAGCATCGCTCGATCACGGAAACATCAGCGTCCGGGATGAGGCGAAGCATCTCCGCCGCCTTCGGACCCATGTTCTGGGCGCGCGAATGGCACGCCAGATGAAGCGTCACGCCGCCAGGAAGGGCCTGCATTCCAGGGGCCATGCCTTCTTTTCGGGCGATATCCACCACATATTCGCTGATGTCGAACGTCGCCTTGGCGAGGCGCTTGACCGCGGGGTCGTCGGGCACGATCAACGGCCATTCGAATTTCAGCATCAGCGCGCAGGACGGCATGAGGGCGACGATGTCGTAACCGTCATCGAGAATCGGCGCCAGATCCCGCGCAACCGCCCGCGCGTTTTCCGCGACCCGCTCGATTTCCCCGCGTTCGAGCTGCGGCATGCCACAGCAGCGCGGATAGACGACTTTGGCGTCCACGCCGTTCTTGGCCAGAACGCCGAGCGCCGCCATGCCGATGTCGGGGTTGTTGTAATTCACGAAACAGGTCGCATAGAGCGCGGCCTTGCGCGCCAACGCTGGGGCGGCCGCCGCCCGCGGCGGCGCCTCGGTGCGCGCCCGCCGCGAAAAGCTTTTTCCGTGAAACTTCGGCAAGTGCGCGTCGCGATGCACACCGAGAGCCATTTCCATCGCCGGTCGGGTGAGGCGGTTTCCGGTCTTTCCTGCCCAATTGGCCAATGGCGCGACCATCCCCGCCAGTTTGCCATTGCGGTCGGTCTCCGACAGCAACCCCGCGGCGACGTTGTTCTTGCCGGCCCTCGCCTCGGCGATTCGATACCGCAGCATCAAATGCGGAAAATCGAGATTGAAGGCGTGCGGCGGAACATAGGGGCATTTTGTCATGAAACACATGTCGCACAGTGTGCAGGCGTCAACGACGCCCTTAAAATCCTTGCTGTCGACGGAATCGAGTTCCCCGGTCGCTGCGTTGTCGACCAAATCGAACAGCCGGGGAAAGCTGTCGCACAAATTGAAGCAGCGGCGGCAGCCATGGCAGATGTCGAAAACCCGCCTCAATTCGGCGTCGATCGCGGCCGGGTCGCTGAAAGCCGGGTCGTTCCACGCGACCGGGTGACGTGTTGGCGCTTCGAGGCTACCTTCGCGCATGATCGTGCTCCATCCCCAAGGGCCGCGTTCGATCGGACGAATCGGCGGCCTTCTTGGTTCGGCCCTGCCGCAACAGCAGGTCGCGGCAGGGCCGAAAAGGCTCTTAGGTCAAGGTATCGAGCGCCTTTTGGAACCGGCCGGCATGAGACCGTTCAGCCTTCGCCAGCGTTTCGAACCAATCGGCGATCTCGGCGAAGCCTTCCTGGCGAGCCACCTTGGCCATACCCGGGTACATGTCGGTGTACTCGTGAGTCTCGCCGGCAATCGCCGCTTTCAAGTTTTTCGAGGTATCGCCAATGGGCAGCCCAGTCGCGGGATCCCCCACCGCCTCGAGGAATTCGAGGTGGCCGTGGGCATGCCCGGTTTCACCCTCGGCCGTCGACCGAAAAACCGCGGAAACGTCGTTGTAGCCCTCGACATCGGCCTTTTGCGCGAAATAGAGATACCGTCGATTGGCCTGCGATTCGCCGGAGAAGGCGTCTTTTAGATTTTGCTCGGTCTTCGAGCCCTTCAAATTGGCCATGATGCACCTTTTCAGCGGACGTGTTGGCTGACGACAATCATTCCGGAATTTGCGGGCGAGGCCGCGAATTCCGTCACCGTTGCATATGGCAGCGCCGCCCAACGCTGTCAATACATTGGAACACTTCTAATTTATTGACCTAAGTGGGGCCGAGGTCTAGCCAGGTACTTTTGCCACGCGGACGATCACGTCAACGCGCCGGATGCTGGTACCGGGCGGCGGCGTAGGCAATCCGGTGATCTGGACGTTGGCGGCCGGTATGTCTTGAAGTTGCCCCTCTTCCTCGATGAAGAAATGCTGATGATCGGTGGTGTTGGTATCGAAGCAGGATCGCTGGCCGTCGACGACGACCTCACGCAGCAGCCCCGTGGCCGTGAACCGATGCAGTGCGTTGTAAACCGTGGCCAGGGAGACCCGAACGTGCGCCTCCAACGCCTCGGTATGGAGAGTCTCGGCCGTGACATGCCGGTGGCCGGACGCAAACAGCAGGCGGGCGAGCGCCATCCGTTGGCGTGTGGGGCGCAGTTTTGCTGCGCGGAGCAGCTCGATCGCGTGGGCATAACGGCGATGGTCGTTCATGACTTTGAACCTTTGTTGCCTTGATATAAAGCACGCCGGATCGAACGGAAAGGGGTCAGGCTTAACAAAGCGGTCAAAATATCGGCCTGGATGGCAAAACGGATATTTTGACAGCCTTGATTCCGGAACCTATCTTCGCATTACTCGTCTCAATGGGGCGGCTCCCGACGCTTGGGGTCGAAGTCGGGCGTCGAGATACGGGCTCATGCGATGGGTAGGGGAGTTTGGATGGGACAGCTGAAACTTTGCACCTTGGCGGTTGTTGTCGTGGTCACAGCCGGCGATGCGACCGCCCAGCCGTTCAGCACGGAGCTGGTCGGGCTGCTGACGAGCAATCCCCGCATCAAGGCCGCCGAAAAAGGCGCCGCAGCCGCCCAGGAAGGCATCAAGAAATCGTTCGGAGAGTACCTGCCGACGCTGACCGCCGACGGCGACACCGGGTATGAGAGCATCGATAGCCCCGGGCGCCGCGGCGCCGAGGGCGCGGCATCAGGCATCGTGCGCGACAAGGCCACGCTGACCTTGACCCAACGAATCTTCGATGGAGGCAAACGCGACGGCAATTACGAAGGGGCACGGGTTTTGGCGGATATCGCCGGCCTAGCGCTTGAGGGCACCCGTCAATCGGTGCTGTTCGATGCCGTCTCCGTGTATCTGGACGTCCTCCGCAACTTCCAGCTCGTCGGCCTCGCCCGCAACAACGAGGCCACCGTTCAGCGTCAGCTCAATCTGGAAAGCGAACGCGTGCAACGTGGCGGCGGTTTGGCCGTGGACGAATTGCTTGCGCGCTCGCGCCTACAGAGCTCCAAGGAAAGGCGCGTGGCCTTTGAAGGCCAATTCAACGATGCCGTGGCGCGTTACA
>SHVT01000031.1 GCA_009694125.1 Rhodospirillaceae bacterium
CGCGGGCAGAATCGCCGGTTCCATCCCGCGCCTTCTTCCCCCCAAGCCTGACGGAGAGACCGAGCCATGCTTGTCTATGTCCGTGACAATGATGTCGGCAGCGCGCTGCGCGTGCTCAAGAAGAAGATGCAGCGCGAAGGCACCTTCCGCGAAATGAAGCTGCGGCGCAGCTATGAAAAACCCTCGGAACGAAGGGTCCGCGAGGCGGCCGAAGGTGTCCGCCGCCGCCGGAAGGCGGCGCGCAAGCGGCTGGAGCGCGAGGGCTATTGAGCGTCGCGGCCGTCGGCTAAACCCCGGCCGCCTCTCCTTGGTTAGCGCAGGGTTGAGGTTGCGCGTGCCTCGTGCAACGATGAGCGCATGAAACGGAGGGCGCGATGGCATTCAAACCCAATTATCGGCAGCAGCGCAACGAACGCGACCGCGCCAAGAAAGCCAAAAAAGAAGACAAGTTGAGGAAGCAGCAGGAACGCACCGCCCTCCGCCGGTCCGGCGACGGCCCGTTGGAGGGTGACGGCGATACGCCGGCCGCGACCGACACATTGGAAGAGACCGCCGGCACGGTCTAGGATCGCCTTGTTGGTGCCCAACGCCTTGGCGCCGGTCTAGGGCATCCGGCTCAGGCGCCGCCATTCCCAGGGCGGTACGAACTCCCCCGCCCACAGCCCGACCCCAGCCAGGCGGGCGTGATCCTCATCGGCGACAAAATCGAGTCCCAGTTCGCGAACGGCCAAGGCCCAGCCGGCGCGGACCATGTGGCGCTCGACGCTCTCGGACCCGACATGACAGCGCGCCGCAGCCCAACCCGCGCCCAGGATTTCGAGGCGATCGCAGGCCACCGGGCGGTCCGCGATGAAGGCGGCCAAGGCTCGTACCGCGGCCTGGCCGCAGCGATAACGCATGCGATCCTTCACGCAGCTTTGCGCCGGCTCCGGCGCATCGATGCCATGCAACCTCAGCCGCAGCGGTCCAATCTCGATGGAATTGCCGTCGATCGCGCGGGCCGGACCCGATAAATCGGCGGCACTGGCGAGAAGCGGCGCCAGGCAAATCCAGAAAAACGCGAGGCGGGCGGGCAATCGCATCGTCAACGTCTTTTCCGCGAGATAGGGCGAACTGCACGATTAGCCCTTATCCTCGCACGGCTCAAGTGCCCGACCCCCTACTTTCGTTATGACGTTTCTTAACCATTCCTTTATCGCCAGCGCGCGACAACCTGCGGCGGCGGGCGAACCTGCCCGGCAGCGATGAGCGAGAAGGAATTTCGGCATAGTGGCGGCGTGGAAGTGGATCAAGGGTACGAACGGCAATGACATGATCGTCGGCTCCGATGCCGGCGTTCGCATTCGCGGCTTGAACGGCAATGACTATCTGGTCGGCGGCGCCGGCGACGACCGCATCCGCGGCGGGCGCGGCAGCGATGTGTTGGTCGGCGGCGGCGGATCGGAAAATCTCAACGGTGGCGACGGCGACGACTATCTATTTGGCGGCGAAGGCAACGATCGCCTGTCGGGCGGCGCTGGCAACGACTATTTGAACGGCGGCGCGGGTGATGATGTCATGTCCGGCGGCGCCGGCAATGACGGCCTGGACGGCGGCGAAGGCAACGATCGCCTCGCTGGCGGCGACGGCGAGGACGTTCTGCTCGGCGGCGCCGGCAATGACGATCTCGATGGCGGCGACGGCGTCGACTATGTCGATGGCGGCGAGGGCAATGACGATCTCAGCGGCGGCCGCGGCAACGATTGGGTGACCGGCGGGGCCGGCAATGACCGGTTGGCCGGCGGCGACGGTCGCGATCATCTCGATGGCGGCGAGGGCGACGACGTGATGGAGGGGGCGCCGGCAACGACTGGCTCCTCGGCCAGGCGGGCGCCGACCGGTTGGCTGGCGGCGCGGGTAACGATGATTGGTCGGCGGCGCCGGCAATGACGTTCTGATTGGCGACGGCGACGACGATCATTTCGTCTTCGAGACCGGCAACGGCATCGATACCGTCACGGATTTTCAGGCCGGGCGCAGGGGCGGCGACGTCATCGACCTGTCATCCTGGGGGTTCACTTCGATCGACGACCTGTTGATAACCAACGACCGCGCCGGCACACACATCCACCTCGACGGCGATCGCGCCGGTCACGACAAGGTTATCTTGCTCGGCGTCGGCGCGAACGCGCTCCACGCCGACGACTTCATCTTTTCCTGAAAAACCGGCGGCGCGACGTTAGGCTTCGCGCCGCCTACCTCCGGCGCAAATCCGCGAGCGCCGCGCCCGGTTGGGTGGACGCCGGTATACGCGTGTTAGGATCGCGGCATGAAAACGCGCAAACCCTTGGCGCGCGACGGTTCGGCCCGGCGCAAGCCGAAGGCGTCGCCGCGCGCCGCCGCGCCGGTGATGGCCCGGCATCGCCTCCCCGTCATCGGTGAAAAATTATTCGGACCGGAGTGGCGCGTGCCGATGGCGCGAATTCTCGGCGTGCAGACGCGGACGATCCGGCGTTGGGAACGAACCGGGGCGCCGTTGTCGCAGGCCGTGGCCAATACTGTGTGGCTACTGGCGCGGGTGCATCAGCTCGAGGCGGAATTGACGACCGCAAGACGCGCGGCCGGTCTGTTCGACTTCGACCCAACAACCGGCGGCAAACCCTAGGGCTTCGAGTTAGTAGAGACCGGTCGCCTGGCGCCGAGCCGCACCAGGCGTGCCATGGTCCTGATCAGGCGGCTTTTTTCCAATGCGGCGGATAGGTCTTTTCATAACCGGGCTGCGTTTCCACGCGTTTCTGCCAGCGTCCGATGGCCGGATAACGCTTGGCGATCGCACCCAGGTCCAGATCCAGGGGTTGTGCCGCGGGATTGGCGCCGGCACGCTCGACCAGCATGGTCTCCGGGTACCACCACAGATCGGCGCCGGAGGGTTTGTCGCCGACCAGCCAGTCCGCTGATTCGAGGATTTTTTCCAGGCGGGCCAATTCGTTGTGCAGGGTCGCCGCCGCCTTCATCGCCTCCGCTTTCTCGCCGACCCCGCCGAAGAAAACCGGCACGATCACAGAGGAAGCCGCCGGCGCGAAGTAGTGGACGCATTCGGAAATGTGCCGCCAGATGGCGCCGGTTTCGGCCGGCGAACGGCCAAGCAGGGCCGGCTCGGGCTGCTTCTTTTCCAGATAGTTGAGGATCGCCAGCGACTCGTAGAGGGTGACATCGCCGTCCTTCAGCACCGGCACCTTGCCGCGTGGGTTCATCGCAACGAACGCCGGCGCCTTGTGTTCACCCTTTGAGAAACTGATCAGATTCGAGACGTAGGGGATCTTTTTCCATTCCAGCGCCAACATCACACGCCACGCGAACGGACTGCCGCTGCCCCAATAAAGTTCCACTGCCATGAGATTTCTCCATTGTTGAAGGTGACTAATTGGCCTTTGGTTGCCGGCGACGTCCTTCACGCCGGCTTGCATCAATCCGCGCCGTGCTGAACTGCGTTTCGAGATAGGCGCGGAAATGCCGCAGGTGCTCCGCGACGATCTCCCGTCTCTGGTAGGCGCGGGCCAGAACCATCGCGCCCTGGAATACGGCGAACATGTGCTGGGCGATGCTCCGCGGATCGAACGCCGCATCGGGCGCGTGGCGCGCCTTCGCCTCGGCCACCAAACCCGCGAAAATTTCGGTCATGCCGGTGAAAGCCCGGGCGCAGCTCGCGCGCAGGGTCTCATCGGTGGGCGCCAGCTCCTGCGCGAAAATGCCGGCGATGCAGCCGGGTGGACCGGCCTGGCTCAGCTCGATGGCGAAATCGACGAAACCGAGAGCGCGTTTCAGGGGGTCCGTCTCCTCCAGGTAGCGGCCCGAACCGAAGGCGTATTTGCCATCTTCCACCCAGCGCTCGAGCGCGGCCTCGCCCAGGGCATGTTTGCTGTCGAAGTAATGAAACAGCGCGCCCTTGGTGATCCCGGCCTCGGCGCAGATGTCGTCGATCCCGGTCGCGGTGTAGCCGCGGCTTAGAAAAAGCGCGCGCCGCGTCGAGCAGCTTTTGGCGGGTATCTGGATTGGCTTTCTTCGGTGCCATACCGACAGGTTGGTATGTTATTGCTTGGGAGAAGTCAGGAAACTTGATTGCGCCTCGTCAGTGAGCCCGTGTCGTCATGTTCACCGGGCATGTGGCAAATCCTACATGCCTTGTCCGATCCAAAGACGACGGGCACCCGAAGGTGCCCGTTCCGTTTTCTTTCATATTTCGGCCGGTTAAATGGTCGGAGTGAGAGGATTCGAACCTCCGACCCCTGCCTCCCGAAAGCAGTGCTCTACCAGGCTGAGCTACACTCCGACAACCGGCCGGGTCTTATAACCCCCCTTCCCGGTGGCGGCAAGGATGGCACTATTTGAGCTTGGCCTTGGCCTTGTTCACGGCGGTCTGGCATGTGGCGAGGTCGCGGGTCTGCTCGGCCTGAAGTGCCGCGGCGTATTGGGACAACGCCGCGCCCTTCTTGGCCGCGTCTTTTTCCCGATCGATCCGCATTTTCAGAGCGGTGATGTCGGTCGTGCAGTTAGCCTTAGCGGGCGGCGCCAACCCCAATACCGACAAGACCGCAACGATCGCCAAAAAAAAGCGCATGACGCTGTCCTCAAGTGACGCCGACTGCAACTCTTCAATAGGCGCGCTCGATCGTGAAATCGACGAGATCGACCAGCGCCCGTTTTTCCCTGCCATCGGGGAAAACGCCGAGTGCATCGCGGGCGATGGCGCCGTAGTGGCGGGCACGGCTCACGGTGTCGCGCAAGCTGCCATGCCGTTCCATCAAGGCCTTGGCCTGTTCGAGGTCGCCATCCTTCTGGTCGAGGTCTTCCGTGGTCCTGCGCCAGAATCGACGTTCGGTTTCATCGCCGCGCAGGAAGGCGAGCACGACCGGAAGCGTGATCTTGCCTTCGCGGAAATCGTCGCCGACGGCCTTGCCCAAAGTCGATTCCACCGCGGAATAATCGAGCGCGTCGTCGACGAGCTGAAACGCCACGCCGAGATTTTGACCGTAACTTTCGAGAGCCTTTTCCTCGATCGGCGGCCGCTCCGCGACCACCGCGCCGACACTGGAGGCGGCTGCGAACAACACCGCGGTTTTCGCCTTGATGACGGCGAGATAGGCCGATTCGCTGGTCTCGGTGTCGTTGGCGGTGACCAGTTGCAGCACTTCGCCCTCGGCCATCATCGCCGATGCCGTGGATAGGATGTCCAGCACGCGGAGCGAGCCGTCGGCCACCATCAATTGAAAGGCGCGGCTGAACAGAAAATCGCCGACCAGAACGCTGGCCTTGTTGCCCCACAGCGCGTTGGCGGTCGCCAGGCCGCGGCGCAGTCGGCTTTCATCGACCACGTCGTCATGGAGCAAAGTCGCGGTGTGGATGAATTCGACGCAAGCGGCGAGCGCGATGTGACGGTCGCCGGCATAACCGCACATCCGCGCGCTGACCAAGGTAAGCAAGGGCCGCAGCCGTTTTCCCCCGGCGGCGACGATGTGGCCGGCCAAGGCCGGGATCAGGCTGACCGGGCTCTGCATGCGGAGGATGATGGTTTCGTCGACGCGCTTCAAATCGTCGCCGGCAAGCGCCATCAACGGGGCCAGCGATGGCCGCTGCGCCTTGCGCTCGCTCTCGAGGTTGACGACGACGGCCATGCCTTCTTGTCCTCCCCCTCATTTTCCTGGGTCACCGGCGCGAACGCCGGAAGTGGCCAGCGAGCATAAATGGCTGCGCGATCCGGTCAAGCCCGGCGCCGATGCGGGCATGGCGGAAGCGGCCTCGCCGATCCGCTTCCTTGACGCGGACCGTCGCGGCGGCGACCATGGCCGCATGAGGGAATTGCTGCGTACCAACGATGCCGTGTTGTTGTCCTGGCTGACCGCGCTCCTCCGGGATTCTGGAATCGAGGCCTCGGTGCTCGATGCCCACACCAGTGTCATCGAAGGCAGCATCGGCGCGCTGCCGCGCCGGCTCGTCGTCGATGAAACGGATTACGAGGAGGCGCGGCGCCTGGTCGAGGATTCCGGCGCGGTGTCGCTCACCGCGACCAAACCGGAAAGACCCAGGACGCCTTCCGCCTGGGGCTGGCTCCTGGGCTTGCGAAGGCGCTGGTCCTGAACGACCCGATCAGCCGCGACACGCTGCTGGGCGGTCGCGTGTCGCTGGCGCAAGCCGAACGCGGCTATCGCGTGGCGATCGATCCGGTCATGCTCGCCGCTGCCGTCCCGGCCAAATCCGGCGACATCGTGCTCGATCTCGGCTGCGGTGTCGGCGCGGCCGGTCTCTGCCTCGCGCGGCGGGTGGGCGGCTGCCGTATCCTGGGCGTGGACATGGACCCGCGGGCGGCGTCGCTCGCCCGTCAAAACGTTGCCGCCAACGACTTCGCCGATCGGATGGAGATCGTGCAAGCGGACCTGCTGCGTCCACCTAAGGCGCTCAAGCCTGGCAGCTTCGATCATGCGATGGCCAACCCGCCGCATCTTGCCGCTGCCAGCGCCGACCCATCGCCGCGAGCGTCGCGGGCTCGCGCCATGGTCGAGGGCGAAGCGACTCTGGCCGATTGGATCGCGGCCGCGTTGCGCCTGCTGCGGGCGAGAGGGAGCCTGACTTTGATCCACCGTGCCGACCGGCTCGACGAGCTTCTCTCTCATCTGCACGGGAAGGCGGGGGGCGTGGTTGTATTCCCGCTGTGGCCGATGCGTGGCCGGCCGGCCAAGCGGGTGATCGTGCAGGCCACCAAAGGCTCGCGGTCGCCGGCCGTGCTGGCGCCAGGCTTGGTGCTTCACCGCGAGGGCGGGCTGTATACGCGTGCGGCCGAACGCATCCTGCGCCGGGGCGGCGCGCTGGGAATCTGACGTCCCCCGCGTGATACAGTGCGGCGCTTGGCTTGGGGAATGTCATGAACCGTCCGATCCTCAATATCGACGATGTCGAATATCAAACAATGGGACACGGCGAACGTTTCGCCGCCCGTCGTGGCGCTGTCGGCCAAAAAATCGGCGCACAGAAACTGGGCTACAACGTCACCGTCGTGCCGCCCGGCAAGAGGGCATTTCCGTTCCACAGCCACCGCGTGAACGAAGAGATGTTCTTCGTTCTGGAGGGTGAAGGCGAAGTGCGTATCGGCAAGGCGACCTATCCCATTCGGCGGGGCGATTTCATGGCCCATCCGCCCGGCGGGCCGGAGACCGCCCACCAGATCGTCAACACCTCGGCCACGGTGACGTTGAAATACCTGGCGGTGAGCACCAAACTATCCCCGGAAATCGCCGACTATCCGGATTCTGGCAAATTCGGCGTCCTCGCGGAATTGGTCGGCGAAGACGGCAAGCCTCAGTCCTTCCGCTTTCTGGGCCGGGCAGGGTCGAGCCTCGATTATTGGGACGGCGAATGAGCCGGCCGCCAGCGCCAGACTACGCCACCGGAAAGGCCGCATGAAGGTTCAGGAACTCCTCGCGGAACTGCCCATCGAGCGGTTCCGCAATCCGCCGCCGGTGGTGGCCGTGGTCCGGTTGAGCGGCGTCATCGGCCAGATCGGGCCCCTGCGCGGCGGGCTCTCGCTGGCCGGTCTCGCCAGTACGCTCGAACGAGCCTTTAAGCTCTACAACGTGAAATCCGTCGCGCTCGCGATCAATTCGCCGGGCGGCTCGCCGGTGCAATCGGCGTTGATCGCGCGGCGCATCCGTGCCCTGGCGCAAGAACACGAAGTTCCCGTGTTGGCCTTCGCCGAGGATGTCGCGGCTTCGGGCGGCTATTGGCTGGCCTGCGCCGCGGACGAGATCTTCGCCGACGAAAATTCGATCGTCGGCTCCATCGGCGTGGTCAGCGGCGGCTTCGGGTTAAGCGGCCTCATCCGCCGCCTGGGGGTCGAGAGGCGCCTGTACACGGCCGGAGAGCGCAAAGCGATGCTCGACCCGTTCCTGCCCGAAAAGCCGGAAGACGTGGAGCGGCTGCGCGCGGTGCAACGCGACATCCACGACAGTTTCAAATCTTGGGTCGGACTGCGCCGCGGCGCCAAGCTGAAGGGTTCGGTCGAGGATCTGTACTCCGGCGAATTCTGGACCGGAAAACGCGCCTTGGAGTTGGGGCTGATCGATGGCATCGGCGATCTGCGCGGCGTTTTACGCGAACGTCACGGCGACAACGTGAAGCTGCGCGTGATCGGGCCGCCGCGTCCCTGGTTCCGCCTTCCGTTCCTGCGATCGGCGATCGAGGAGACCGATCGCGCAGCCGCCTGGACCGGACAGGTGATGGCGGCAGTCGAGGAACGCACCTTATGGAGCCGCTACGGGCTTTGACCGGCGGGGTCGGTGGCGATAGGAAGGCACTATGTTCGGGATCACCTTCAGCAAACTCCTCATCATCGCGGCCATCATCCTGGGGCTATGGTTTCTCTATCGTTACCTGCAGCGCATTGAGAAACTCAGCAAGATGGTGCTGGATCGCAAGCCGCAGGCGCGCACGCCAGATCGCGACGGCGTCGTCGCCGAGGAGATGATCAAATGCCGGGTTTGCGACGCTTATGTCGCGGCGCGCGGGGCTTCGAGCTGCGGGCGCAAGGAATGCCCGTTCGGCTGACATTATTTGGCCTCGCGACCGCTTGACCCCCGCGCGCGCCACTGCCTATGGTGCAGCGCACACTAACAAATTGCCGGTTTCCCGGGTCAAATGGCGCCCAACGCCCCGACGGTCCTCAGCTTCCAAGGAATGATCGCCAAGCTGCAGGCCTTTTGGGCCCAGCGCGGCTGCGTCATCCTCCAGCCCTATGACATGCCGATGGGCGCGGGCACCTTCCACCCGGCGACGACCCTGCGCGCGCTGGGCAAGGCGCCGTGGCGCGCGGCTTATGTCCAGCCGTCGCGGCGCCCCGGCGATGGGCGTTATGGCGAAAACCCCAACCGGCTTCAGCACTATTACCAGTTCCAGGCGATCGTGAAGCCGTCCTTGCCCGACAGCCAGGACGTGTATTTGAAAAGCCTGGAGGAAATCGGCGTAAGCCCCAGACTCCACGACATACGCTTCGTCGAGGACGATTGGGAAAGCCCGACGCTCGGCGCCTGGGGACTGGGCTGGGAAGTGTGGTGCGATGGCATGGAGGTCACGCAATTCACCTATTTCCAGCAGGTCGGCGGCATCGAATGCGATCCGGTGTCGGTCGAATTCACTTATGGGCTGGAAAGGCTGGCGATGTTCATCCAGGGGGTGGAGAACGTCTACGACCTCGATTTCAACGGCCAGGGCACCAAATACGGCGACATCTTCCTGCGCGCCGAGCGCGAATACTCCGCGTACAATTTCGAATTCGCCGACACCGCGCTGCTCTTCCGGCATTTCGCCGATGCGGAGGCCGAATGCCGGGCGCTGTTGGAAAAGAAGCTGCCGCTGCCGGCCTATGACCAGTGCATCAATGCCAGCCATCAATTCAACCTACTCGACGCCCGCGGCGTGATTTCGGTGACCGAACGTGCCGCCTATATCGGCCGCGTGCGGGCTTTGGCGAAGGGCTGCTGCGAAGCCTGGCTCGATAGCCAGTGACGATCGCGGGCCGGTGAGGCACCCTTGGCGGAGCTATTGCTCGAACTTTTCTCCGAAGAGATCCCGGCCCGTTTTCAGGCGCGGGCGGCGGAGGATTTGAAAAGACTGGTTGTGGAGCGTCTGACCGGAGCCGGGCTTTCCTTCACCCGCGCCGAAGGCTACGTCACGCCGCGGCGGTTGGCGTTGGTGGTCAACGGCCTTCCCGACAAACAGCCCGATGTGACCGAGGAAAAGAAGGGGCCGCGCGTCGGGGCGCCGGAGGCCGCCGTCACCGGCTTCTTGAATTCGGTTGGGCTCAACAGCCTCGATCAATGCGAAAAACGCAATGTCGGGAAAGCGGAGTTCTGGTTCGCGGTTCGCCGGCGGCTTGGCCAGCCGATTGCCGACGTCCTGCCGCCCATCCTGCTAGATGCCATCGTGAAGCTCGACTGGCCCAAATCGATGCGGTGGAGCGGCACGACCTTACGTTGGGTGCGGCCGCTCAAATCCATCCTGGCACTGTTGGACGGCAAGGCGTTGATCGGTGCTCTTCCGTTGGCTCCCGGAGCCAGCGGAGAATCCGTCGGTTTCGCCGGCGTCACTTGCGGCCACCGCTTCATGGCGCCGGCCGAAATCCGTGTGCGCGATTTCGCCGATTACAAGAAAAAGCTCCACGACGCGAAGGTGATTCTCGACCCGGCGGAGCGGCGGACGATCATCGCAACACAGGCCGAAGCCGCGGCCAAACGCGAGGGTCTCAAGCCGCGCGCCGACAAGGGACTGCTCGACGAGGTGGCGGGCCTGGTCGAATGGCCGGTGGTGTTGCTCGGCGGCATCGATCCCCGGTTCATGGACCTGCCCCCGGAAGTCCTGACCACGACCATGCGCCGGCATCAGAAATATTTCGCCCTGGAAAAAGACGATGGCAGCCTGGCGCCGCGCTTCGTTGTCGTCGCCAATATCGAGGCCGAGGACGGCGGCAAGGCCATCGTGCTCGGCAATGAGCGCGTGCTGCGCGCCCGCCTATCCGATGCGCGCTTTTATTGGGATCAGGATCGCAAGCAGCCATTGGAATCGCGCCTGCCGGCACTCGAAAAACTCGTCTTTCACGCAAAGCTGGGCAGCGTCGGCGACAAGGTGCGGCGCCTGGAGCGTCTGGCCGAACATCTGGCGACGTCGATCCCCGGCGCCGATCCCGCCCGCGCGCGCCGCGCCGCGCGATTGAGCAAGGCCGATCTCACTTCGGGCATGGTGGGCGAATTCCCGGAGCTTCAGGGCATCATGGGCCGCTATTACGCGCTGCACGACGGCGCCGAAGCGGCCGTGGCGGAGGCCATCGCCCAGCATTACGGGCCGCTCGGCCCCAATGACCGCTGCCCGACCGCGCCGATCGCGCTGGCGGTCGCGCTCGCCGACAAGATCGACTCGCTCGCCGGTTTTTTCAAGATCGGGGAGAAACCCACGGGCTCGAAGGACCCGTTTGCCCTGCGCCGCGCCGCGCAAGGCGTTATCCGGCTGATTCTCGAAAACGGGCTGCGCCTGAAGCTCTCCAGGATCTTCGGCGGGGCCCTGGCGTTGCACGGCACGCCGGAGACACAACAACGCCAGCGCAAGGCGGAATTCGCCGAGGCGCTGGAAATCGGCGGCGCGCCGGTGAAGGATGTCGCCGATTTGACGCGGGAATTGCTCGAATTTCTGGCCGACCGGCTCAAGGTGCATTTGCGCGAACGCGGCGTCCGCCACGACCTGATCGAGGCGATCTTCGGGCTCGGCGGCGAAGACGATCTTGTCCGCCTGCTCGCCCGCGTCGATTCGCTCGCGGCGTTTCTTGCCGGCGAGGACGGGGGCAATCTGCTGACCGCCTATCGCCGCGCGTCCAACATCGTGGCGATCGAGGAAAAGAAGGATGGCGCCGGCCAAGCCGGCCCTGTCGATGCGGCGGCCTTCGTCCTTGACGAAGAAAGGCGCCTTTACGCGGCCCTGGTCGATGTGCGCGACAGCTGCGGGCGGGCTCTTCGCGAAGAGCGTTTCAACGACGCCATGGCCAATTTTTCCCGGCTCCGCAAGCCGGTCGATGCGTTCTTTGAGAAGGTGACGGTTAATGTCGAGGACCGCGCGTTACGCGCCAACCGGTTGCGGCTATTGTCGGAAATTCGGGTGACGCTCGGCGCGGTCGCAGATTTTTCGCGTATCGAAGGGTGAGATGAATGGCGAAGTGGATCTATCGTTTCGGCGAAGGCAAGGCCGACGGCACGGGCGCGATGCGCGAACTGCTGGGCGGCAAGGGCGCCGGCCTGGCGGAGATGAGCCGGCTCGGCCTTAACGTTCCTCCCGGCTTCACCATCACGACCGAAGTTTGCGCCCATTTTTACAAACTCGGCCGCGCCTATCCCCCCGACTTGAAATCCCAGGTCGCCGGCGCCGTCGCGCAAGTCGAGCGTATCGTCGGCCGCGGCTTTGGCGCCGCCAAGAACCCCTTGCTCGTTTCCGTGCGATCGGGCGGCCGCGCATCGATGCCGGGAATGATGGACACCGTGCTCAATCTTGGGCTCAACGACGAAACCGTCGCCGGTCTGGCGGCGTTGAGCGGCGATGCGCGGTTTGCCTATGACAGTTATCGCCGCTTCATCCAGATGTATTCCGACGTCGTCCTGGGCGTCGAACATCACCATTTCGAGGAATTGTTGCAACGCCACAAGGACGCCCGCGGGGTCGATCTGGACACCGATCTCGGGGCCGACGATTGGCGCGGGCTGGTCGACAAGTACAAGGAGCGGGTGAAAAACGAACTGGGTCGGCCCTTCCCGCAGGACGTACACGAACAGCTCTGGGGCGCTATTGGCGCGGTGTTCGGAAGCTGGATGAATCAACGCGCGATCACCTATCGCCGCCTGCACGGTATTCCCGAAGGTTGGGGCACGGCGGTGACCGTCCAGGCCATGGTGTTCGGAAATATGGGCGCCGAATGTGCGACCGGCGTGGCCTTCACCCGCGATCCGTCCACCGGCGAGCGGATTTTCTACGGGGAATACTTGGTCAATGCCCAGGGCGAAGACGTGGTCGCCGGCATCCGCACGCCGCAGCAACTGACCATAGCCGGCAAAGCCGCCAACCATTCGCCCCTGCCGTCGATGGAAGAGGCGATGCCAAAGGTATTCGGTGAACTGGCCAAGGTGCGCGAGCGCCTTGAGGCCCATTTCCAAGACATGCAGGACATCGAGTTCACCGTGGAGAAGGGTCGGCTGTACATGTTGCAGACGCGCTCGGGAAAACGCACCGCCCAGGCCGCGATAAAAATCGCCGTCGACATGGTGCGCGAGGGATTGATCGACAAGGCCGATGCGGTTCGTCGCATCGAGCCCGGCTCCTTCGACCAGCTTCTGCACCCGCGGCTCGATCCCGATGCCGAACGCCAGGTCGTCGGGCGGGGCCTGCCGGCATCGCCGGGCGCGGCTTCGGGTGTTGTCGCCTTCACGGCGGAGGCCGCGGAGGTGCGCGCGGCCAAGGGGGAAAGCGTACTCCTCGTCCGGGTCGAAACCAGCCCCGAGGACATTCACGGCATGCACGCCGCGCGCGGCATCCTGACCACCCGCGGCGGCATGACCAGCCATGCGGCCGTCGTCGCCCGCGGCATGGGCCGTCCCTGTGTCGTCGGCGCCGGCGAACTGCGCATCGATTACGCCGCTGGCACCATGACGACACGCCAGGTCACGGTGCGCGAAGGCGAACGGATCACGATCGACGGCGGTACCGGTGAAATCATGCTCGGCACGGTGCCGACGATTCAGCCGGTGCTTTCCGGCGATTTCGGAACACTCATGGGGTGGGCGGACGGCTTTCGCCGGCTGCGCGTGCGCGCCAATGCCGAGACCCCCGCGGATGCGCGCGCCGCCCGCGAATTCGGCGCCGAAGGCATCGGGCTGTGCCGGACCGAACACATGTTCTTCGACGCCCAGCGTATTCTCGCCGTGCGCGAGATGATCATGGCCGATGACGGCGAGGGTCGCCGCCGCGCGCTTGAAAAAATCCTGCCCATGCAGCGCCAGGACTTCGTCGAGCTGTTCCGGATCATGGAGGGCCTGCCCGTCACCATCCGGCTTCTCGACCCGCCGCTGCATGAGTTCCTGCCTCACAGCAACGCCGAAATGGCCGAATTGGCCGCGGCGACCGGCCGCGACATCGCCACCATCCGTGCCCGGGCGGAGCGGCTGAAGGAAGTAAACCCCATGCTTGGCCATCGCGGTTGCCGGTTGGGGGTGACTTATCCCGAGATTTACGAAACCCAGGTGCGAGCGATCGCCGAAGCCGCCATCGCCGTCGGACGCGACACCGGCAAGGCCGTGAAGCCCGAAATCATGATCCCGCTGGTCGCAACCAAGGCCGAGATGGATCTGATGAAGGCGCTGGTCGACGGCGTGGCCAAGGCCGTGGCGCTGGCCGAAGGCGCCACATTCGACTATCAGGTCGGCACAATGATCGAGTTGCCGCGCGCCGCGTTGTGCGCCGGCGAAATCGCGGCGGGGGCGGAGTTCTTCAGCTTCGGCACCAACGATTTGACACAAACGACCTTCGGGCTGTCGCGCGACGATTCGGCGTCTTTCATCGATGCCTACCAGCGTGCCAAGATTCTGGCGGTCGATCCGTTCGTCAGCCTCGACGTCGAAGGCGTCGGCCAACTGATCGCGATGGCGGCCGACCGTGGTCGCAAGGCGCGGCCAAACCTGAAGCTCGGCATTTGCGGCGAACATGGCGGCGATCCGGCATCGATTTATTTCTGTGCCGCGGTCGGGCTGGATTATGTGTCCTGCTCGCCCTACCGCGTGCCGATCGCCAGACTCGCCGCCGCCCAGGCGGCGTTGGCGACCGCTCCCGGAGGCATCGCGGCGCCCAAACCATCGGCGGCGCGCAAGGCAAAGGCGCCCGTGGGCAAACCCGCCAAGAAGGTCGCCAAACCGGTGGCGCGCAAACCCGCCGCCCGCCGCGCCGCCGCCAAGTCGCGCCCGGGCGCGGTCAAGGCCAGACCGGTAGCCAAGAAGCCGGCCGCCAAACCCGCGGCAAAGAAAGCCAAGTCGGCGCCCCCCAAGGCCAATGCCCGCCGCAAAGGCGGCGTGGCCAAGAAGCGCCGGCCGAGCAGGACGGCCCGCGGGCGCTGACGCGGGCCTGGCGGCATCGCCGCTGCCGCGATGGAAGTTGCTCCGGATAATGGCGGCGCCCGGCGGCGGCCGGCTGTTGCCGTCGCCGCGGGCGGGGTCATCGGGATCCTCGGGGGTCTAATCGGATTGGGTGGCGGCGAATTCCGGCTGCCCGTCCTCATGTCCCTGTTCGGCTATTCGGCGCGCGAAGCCGTGCCGATGAACCTGATCGTGAGCCTGGTCACGCTGGCCGCGTCGCTGGCGATACGGGCGGGCACGCTGTCGCTCGCCGCGGTGGCGCCGCACGCGGTTGAGATCGTCGCGCTGGGCATCGGCGGCGTGTTCGGGGCGCGTTGGTCGGCACGGATGCTGACCCGGCTTTCGGATCGCCGTCTCGAAGCCGCCATCGCCGCGCTGCTCGCCGGCATTGGCTTGCTGCTCATCGCCGAGGCATTCTTTCCAGCCCAAGGCGGGGCGCTGCTGCCGCGCGATGGCGCAACGCTGGCGGTCAGCGGACTCGCTTTGGGCTTCGTCATCGGCGCCATCGCGGCTCTGCTCGGCGTCGCCGGCGGCGAATTGCTGATCCCGACGCTGCTTTTCATTTACGGCGCCGACATCCGAACGGCGGGCACGGCAAGCCTGATGATCTCGCTCGTGACCGTGGCGAGCGGACTGTGGCGTTATGGCCGGCTGGACGCCCTTCCCGCACGGGCCGCGCTCCGGGCCGTCGCCTTGCCCATGGGGCTGGGTTCGATTCTGGGTGCGGCGTTTGGGGGTGTGCTCGTCGGGTTGCTGCCGGCCGCGGCGTTAAAAATATTCCTGGGCGTCGTGCTTATTGCCGCGGCGATCTTGGGAAGGCTCCGGAGCCAGGGTCCGCGGGCCTAAATACAGACGGGCCGGTTCTTTCGAACCGGCCCGCTAAGAACTTGAACGAGATCGCAGCGTCAGGCGCTGATATTGACGTTCCGGCCGCGATTGGCGTCGAGGATCGAGTTCGACTGGCCATTGCCGCTCGCCGGACCATCGTTGGTGCGCTTTTCGGGAAGCTCGCTGCGGCCCGAATCCGGGCTCGACCCGACGCGTTTGGTGCTTTCGGCGCGCGCGGAGGTCGAAGCGTCCACGGCGCGTTCGGCCGAGGTTTTCGGCTCGTTGCGGCTCGAGGATTCGGTGGCCTGACCTGTTCGGCTTCGCGGGCGCGCACCGCCGAGCGGTTCGCGGCGCGCCCTACATAGGCGTCCGTGGCATTGACTGGCATCCAACATCTGCCTTTCTTCGGCCTTCTGCCGAGGGAAACGGCCTTAACGGAAAATTATCCATTCGTCTTAGCCGAACGATACGCCCCGGTTCCGGTACGGTCGTCATTGGACAGGGCTAACGGATTGCCGGATGGGAGGCCGGGCCTGGAAACGGAGCGGGAACAATGGTGGTTTCCCCCGCCTTGAGCGCAGCGTTGGGGTTGCTCGCCGCCTTTTCCACCGCCTCTAGCCGCAAGAGGGCAAGGCCGATCCCGTCGGTGGCCGATCGCATTTCGCCGGCCTCCTCCGGCTTTCCGCCGCCGGCCGGGTGGAGGAGGATCGGCGTTCCCGGCGCCGGCACCGGCCCGGCGAGGTGGACCGGAAGCAGCCGCTTCTTCGACAATGCCCGATATTTCATGCGGGCCGTCACCTCTTGACCGACGTAACAGCCCTTCTGCCAATCCACGCCGTTGAATTCGTCGAAACCGTTCTCCAGGATCAGGGCCTTATCCACGGTCAAGTCACGACTGCCCTCGGCCAGCCCCAGGGTGAGCCGGTGGCGTTCATAGGCCGCGATCGGCGCCGGCTTGAAACCCGCTGCTTCGAGTGCCGCCGTTCCGTCCTTCGGCAGGATCGCTCGCGCGCCCGCCGCTTCCAGCCGCGGATCGACGAAAACCACGCCGCCGCCCAAGGGCTGCGCGCGCCCGGGTTCGTCCGGCAGACCAAGCGCCGCAAGCGCGCCATCTTCGTACAGGGCAAAGACAGCAAGGGTATCGTCGGCGGCGAGGTCGACCTTGGCGCGCAGGCGGTAGGGCAACAATCGCACGCGAAGCTCCGCCCGTCTGGCCGATTCGCAATCGAGCAACAGGCGCTCGCCCAATTCGGCCACGAACAGATCGTGGAGAAACTTCCCCTGAGCGGTCAAAAAACCGGCATAGAGGGCGCGGCCGGGGCCGGCCTTGGCCAGGTCGTTGGTCAGCAGGCCCTGGAGAAAAGCCACGCGGTCGGCGCCGCCGACGGCCAACACGCCGCGATGGGTCAGGGGCGTGTATGAAGGTGCGGTCATTGCAATTCCTGGCAAAGGCTTGCGGGGTGTGGAGAGGGAAGGTAGGAACGGCGCGCATGCTTGGCAAGACTTGCGCTCCCCGGCGACCGCGGGCGCCGATGGTTTTCTTGAACCCGCCGCGATGAAGATTCTGTTCGTCACCGCGACCCGAATCGGCGATGCCGTGTTGTCCACGGGGCTGCTCGGCCATCTCGCCGACATCCATCCGCGGGCCCGCTTCACCATTGCGTGTGGGGCGCCGACGGCATCGCTGTTCGCCGCGTTCCCGGCGGCCGACCGCATCATCCCGGTGACCAAACGCGCGGGCGGCCTGCATTGGCTGAAGTTATGGGCGGAGACGGCGGGCACCTCATGGGACATCGTCGTCGATCTCCGCGGCTCGGCCTTGGCCTGGCTGTTGCGCGCCGGCGCCCGCCACGTGCTGCGTGGGCGCGACGATTCGCTGCACCGAGTCGAATGGTTGGCGCGCGCGCTGAACCTGGCTTCGCCGCCGGCGCCGCGACTGTGGACGAACGCCGCGCAGCGCGAAGCCGCCGCGGCGCTTGTGCCCGCGCCGCCGGTGCTGGCGCTGGCGCCCACGGCGAATTGGCGGGGCAAACGCTGGCGCGCGGAAAACTTCGTGGCGCTCGCCGGCCGGCTCGCCGCACCCGGCGGTATCCTTCCGGGCGCGCGTATCGCCGTCTTCGGCGGCCCCGGCGAAGCTGCGATGGCGGGCGCCGTCATCGAAAACCTGCCGGAAGATCGTGTCATCGATTTGGTGGGGAAACTCGATTTGCCCCTGGCCGCGGCTTGTCTGGCCCGCTGCGCCTTTTTTGTGGGCAACGATTCCGGGCTCATGCACATGGCCGCCGCCGCCGGCATCCCGACCCTCGGCCTATTCGGTCCAAGCCGCGCCGAACACTATGCCCCCTGGGGACGGCGCGCCGGTGTGGCGCGCACCGCGCTCCCCTATGAAGCGCTGGTCGGCGGCCCCGGCTACGACCACCGCAGCGCCGACAGCCTGATGGACAGCCTAAGTGTTGACGAGGCGGAGCGGGCCGCGGTGGAGCTGTGGGGACGGGCCGCATGAGCCAGCCTCGCCTTTCGGCGCTGGTGGTCGCGCGCAACGAAGAACGGCAGCTCGCCGATTGCCTTGCCGCGCTCGCCTTCGCCGACGAATTGGTCGTTGTCCTTGACCGTTCGACCGACGGCTCGCGCGCCATCGCGCTCGCGCGCGGCGCCAAGCTGGTCGAGGGCGCCTGGGATATCGAGGGCGACCGCCGCAACACCGGCATCGCCGTCTGCGCCGGCGATTGGATCTTGGAAGTGGACGCCGATGAACGGGTGACGCCCGCGTTGGCCGCCGAAATTCGCGAAGCCATCGGCGCGACCGCCAAGGGCTGCTTCTTGATCCCGTTCGACAACTATGTCGGGGACAGGCTGATTCGCCACGGTTGGGGCGGTGCCTGGGGCGTGCAGGCGACGACCCGGCTTTTCGCCAAGGGCGGCAAGGTTTGGGGGCGTCAGCGTATCCACCCATCGGTCGCGCTCAAGGGTGAGCGCGGTACGCTGAAGAGCCCGATGATACATTACGTCGACCGCGACATTTCGGACATGTTGCGGCGTCTGGATCGTTATAGCGCGGCGCGGGCTCAGGATCTGCGCGACTCCGGCGACATCGGCTCCTTTGCCGGCAACCTTCGGCGGCTATTCACGCGTTTCTTCAAATGTTATATCGGCCGCCAGGGTTATCGCGAAGGGTATCACGGCTTTCTGATCGCCTTGTTCGCCGGACTCTACCCCTTATTGTCGCATCTCCGGGCGCGGTTGGAAAAGGAATGACCGGCCTCGCGTCGCCGGGCTTGCGCGTGATGCAGGTGATGGCCGGGGCGCCGCACGGCGGCGCGGAGGCCTTTTTCTCCCGGCTCGTGCCGGCGCTGGCCGGCGCCGGGTTGGACCAGCGCGTTGTTATCAGGCGCGATCCGGGGCGGGCGGCGTTGCTGCGCGTGGCGGGCATCGAACCGGTGCAACTGCGCTTTGGCGACTGGCTCGACCCGTGGACCGGGATGGCGATGCGGCGGGAGATCCAGCGTTACCGGCCGCGGATCGTGTTGAGCTGGATGAGCCGGGCGACGCGTTTTGTTCCCAAGGGTGATTTCGTGCATATCGGGCGCCTCGGCGGCTATTACGACGTGAAGTACTACCGGCGCTGTCACCATCTGATCGCCAATACCCAAAACGTCGCCGATTATTTGCGCGAGCGCGGCTGGCCGCCCGAGAGGCTGCATCTGGCCCGCAATTTCGCGGCGACCGAAAGTGCCGCGCCCGCGGCCCGCCCATCGCTGGGCACGCCAGCGAACGCGCCGGTGGTGCTCGCGCTCGGCCGCCTGCATCGGAACAAGGCCTTCGACGTCTTGATCGCGGCCATGGCGCAGGTGCCGGGCGCGTTTTTGTGGCTGGCCGGCGAGGGGGAGGAACGCGCCGATCTGGAGAGGCTGGCGGCGTCCTTTGGAATCGCCGACCGCCTGCGTTTTCTTGGCTGGCGCGACGATACCGGCGCGCTTTACGCCGCCGCCGATGTCGTGGTGGTGCCGGCGCGCGAGGAGCCTTTGGGCAATGTCGTGATCGAGGCTTGGGCAAGGGACCGTCCGGTGATCGCCGCGGCAAGCCGCGGCCCGGCGGAGCTGATCACATCCGAAGAAAACGGTTTGCTGGTCCCGATCGAGGATTCAGTCGGACTCGCGACGGCGCTGCGGCGCCTGATCGGCGATGCGCATTTGCGCCGCCGCCTTGCCGCGGGAGGTCGCGCCGCTTACGAGCGCGCCTTTACCGAAAGTGCCGCGGTGCGCCGTTATCTCGACCTGTTCCAACGTTTGGCGGCCTGATCGATGTGCGGCATCGCCGGTTTCATGACCATCGCCCCGGAAGGGCCGCCGCCGGAATTGCTCGAGAACCTCGGCCGCGCCCTTGCCCATCGCGGCCCCGACGGTCAGCGCGTCTACCGCGCGGGCAATGTCGGGCTCGTCCACGATCGGCTGGCGATCATTGATTTGGCCACCGGCGATCAGCCGATCGTCGAACCCGGCGGCGCCGCCATCGTCGCCAACGCCGAAATCTACAATTACATCGAACTCCGCGCCGAGTGCGCCGGCGCGCAGTTTTCCACGGCGTCGGATTGCGAGCTGCCCCTGCACCTGTATCGGCGCCGGGGGCTGGATTTCGTGAGCCGCCTGCGGGGCATGTACGCGCTTGCGCTTCACGATCCGCGCGAGGGGCGGCTGGTTCTTGCCCGCGATCCCTTCGGCATCAAGCCGCTCTATTACGTGGAAACCGCGGCCGGCGTGGCCTTCGCCTCGGAGGCCCAGGCGCTGCTGGCCGCCGGCCTCGCGCCGCGTGTGATTCGGGACGAAGCGCGGGCGGAGTTGCTGCAGCTCCACTTCGTCACCGGGCGGGACACTATTTTCGCCGGCATCAAACGCGTATTGCCGGGCGAGACGCTGGTGATAGCGCAAGGACGAATCGTCGAACGCCACCGCTTGGCGGCATTGCCCGAAGGCGGGCCGGAATTCTGGTCCGAGGACGAGGCGCTGGAGCGGCTCGACCGGGCCTTGATCGACAGCGTGCGTATACATCAGCGATCGGATGTGCCCTATGGCCTTTTCCTTTCCGGCGGCGTCGATTCTTCGGCTTTGCTGGCCTTGATGGCGCCGCTGAACGAACGGCCGGTGTTGACCTTCACCGCCGGATTTTCCGGAACCGCCGTGGCTGACGAACGCGCCCATGCCCGCATCGTCGCCCGCAAAGTGGGGGCCGAACATGTCGAGGTCGAATTCGGCGAATCGGATTTCTGGTCGCTGCTGCCGGAAATCGTTTCGTTTATCGACGATCCGGCCGCCGACTACGCCGTGCTCCCCACCTACAAGCTTGGGCAGCTCGCCCGGCAACACGTCAAGGTCGTCTTGAGCGGCGAGGGCGGCGACGAACTCTTCGCCGGTTATGGCCGATATCGCGGCCTGTTGCGGCCGTGGTGGCTGGGCGGTCGGGCGATGCGCGCGCGCGGCGCGATCGAACGGTTTCCGGTCTTGCGCGAGCGCCTGCCGGGCTGGCGCGACGGTGTGGCCGCGGCCGAAATCAACGCGACATCGCCCGGCCGCACACGGCTGCAAATCGCGCAAGCGACCGATTGCGCGGAATGGCTGCACGCCGATCTATTGACCAAGCTCGATCGCTGCCTGATGGCGCACGGGGTCGAGGGCCGCACGCCATTCCTCGATCCCGCCGTCGCCGCCGTTGCCTTCCGGTTGCCCGACCGGCTCAAGGTGCGCGGCGGCGTCGGCAAATGGCTGCTGCGGCGCTGGCTGATGGACGCGTTGCCCGAGGCCAAACCCTTCGAGAAAAAACGCGGCTTCACGGTGCCGGTCGGAGAATGGATACAGAAACATGGGCGACGCCTCGGCCCGCTTGTCGCCGCGCAGCCCGGAATCGCCGCGCTTTGCGAGAAGTCGGCGGTGACGGCGCTGTTCTCGCGGCCGGGCAAACATGAAGGGCAGGCGGCCTGGAGTTTGTTGTTCTACGCCCTTTGGCATCGCCGCCACATTCTCGACCGAAAGCCGGCGGGCAATGTTTTCGAGACCCTGGCCGCGGCGTGAGCCGCCGATCGGTATAGGCAGTTTTCGCGGGCCGGAATATGATCGGCGTCCGGCAAGTCCGCCAAGAGACTGCCGCGAGACGAGGGGCGGGGTGTGAAGGATCAATACGATCTGGTCGTGCGTGGCGGCACCTGTTTGATGCCGGGAGGTCGGATCAAGACCGACCTTTGGGTACGCAGCGGCCGCCTCGCGCTCATCGGCGAATCGGCCAAGGCCACGGCGGCGGCGAGCCTGGATGCCGCGGGGCTGCATGTCTTGCCGGGGGTCATCGATAGCCAGGTTCATTTGCGCGAGCCCGGTCTTGAACACAAGGAAGACATCGAGACCGGAACCGCGGCCGCCGCGATGGGCGGCGTCACCGCCGTGTTCGACATGCCCAACACCCATCCCAGCACGCTGGCGGTCGAGGATTTGGCCGACAAGGTGCAACGCGCGGCGGACCGGGCTTGGTGCGACATCGCCTTTTTCGCCGGTGCGGCGCGCGAGAATGTCGACGACCTCGCCGAACTCGAAAAACGTCCGGGATGTAGCGGCATCAAGATTTTCATGGGCAGTTCCACCGGCAGCCTGCTGGTGCCCGACGACGAGACGCTGCGCCGCGTGTTGTCATCCGGGTTTCGCCGCATGGCCGTCCATGCCGAAGACGAATATCGCCTCCGCGAACGCCGCAAGCTGGTGGAGCCGGCGGCGTCGGTCGAAAAACATCCGCATTGGCGAGACGAGGAAACGGCGCTGGCGGCGACCAAGAGGGTGTTGTCGATCGCCCGATCCGTCGGCCGAAGGGTCCACATTCTCCATGTCTCGACCGGTGTGGAGATGGAGGTGCTCGCCGATTACCGTGACCTCGCCACCTGCGAAGTCACGCCGCAACACCTGACGCTGGTGGCGCCCGATTGTTACAAACGACTGGGTACACGCGCCCAGATGAACCCGCCGATCCGGGGCGAGGCCGATCGGGCGGCGCTTTGGCGCGCGCTGGATCAGGGCGTGGTTGACGTCATCGGTTCCGATCACGCCCCGCACACTCTCGAAGAGAAGGATCAGCCCTATCCGCGCAGCCCGTCGGGCATGCCCGGCGTGCAGACATTGCTGCCCGTGATGCTCGATCACGTCCACCACGGGCGTTTGTCGCTCGAAAGGCTCGTGGATCTGACCAGCGCCGGCCCGGCTCGCATTTACGGCATCGCCGGCAAGGGTCGCATCGCGCTCGGTTATGACGCCGATTTTTCCATCGTCGACCTCAAGGCCAAGGCGCGCATCGAAAACGCGTGGATCAAAAGCCGCTGCGGCTGGACGCCCTTCGACGGCTTGGAGGTGCACGGTTGGCCGAAAGCCACAATCGTGCGCGGCGAGATCGCCATGCGCGATGGCGTGTTGGTCGGCCGGCCGGCGGGCAAGCCGGTGCGCTTTTCAGAATGCCTTCGCCGGGAGTGAGTGACACGGCCCGGCCGAAATCCAAGGCGTTGCCCCGGGCCGCCGAATTCTGGAATTTCTCGGTCGAACTTTATGGCCGACCCGGCGTGGCCGCCGCCTGTCTCACGCTTCAGGATCGCTTTGAAGCCGACGTCAATATTGTGCTGTTTTGCTGTTGGCTGGCAAAGACCGGGCGCGGGCGGGTGTCGGCGCGATTGCTGGCCACCCTGAGAAAATCGGTGTCGCCGTGGCATTCCGAAATCGTTCGGGCCTTGCGCGCCCTCCGCCGTCGCTTGAAGGCGCCTGACGCCGAATGGCCGCCGCAGGAAACCGAGAGCCTGCGTGAACGGATCAAAGACGCCGAAATCGAGGCCGAACGCATCGAACAAGTGATGATCGCCGGACTTAACCTGCCGGTGCCGCGCGCGCGCGGCACACCGCGCCGCGATGCAAAGGCCAGTCTCGACCGGTATTTCGCGGCTCTCGGTTCCAGTCTTGACGATGCCGATAGAACGACTATTTCCATTCTGATCGATTCATGTTTCTTGGAGGTCGGCCGCGACTCACCCGTTGGCAAGTCGCCAAGACGGGCGTAACATTCCCGTCACTATCGGAGTTGCAGAAGAAACTCGACGGGGAGGAGAATTTTCGGGCACATCAGCCTCATGGAGGTCGAACGGATGGGTGATACGGAAAACACGGATTACAAGCTCGAGGCCCTCAAAGTGAAACACGCACGCCTCGAAGGTGAAATCCACGACGAAAATAGCCGGCCGCAACCCGACTTTGTGCACATCACCGAACTCAAGCGCGAAAAGCTGAAAATCAAGGACGAACTTAGCCGCATGACCCGCTAGGGTCGCGGCATCGAACCAGCCGATTTCGTCCCGGCCCGCCGCCGGGATTGATCCGCCGCGTAACCCTTTTGCCCCGCCGGACGCCGCGTGTCTGGCCGGTACCCGCCGGCTTTTGCCGTTCGGGACCGCAACCGCAGCACGGCTGCGGCAACGTTGCCGCCCGTCAAGAACCCTATCTAAGTTGGCTGCGCGTCTTGGGCGGCTGGGATTCGTTTCGGTCATCCCTCCCTGTTCCCGTGTAAATATGAATCCAATTGTTGCCGGATCGCTAACCGTGGGATAGCGTTCCCCGACCTTTACGCGAAAATGGGAGGAAGCAACAAATGATCACACTCAATGTGAACGGGAAGAACTACAACGTCGACGTCACGCCCGACACGCCATTGTTGTGGACGTTGCGCGACAATATGGGCATGACCGGCACGAAATATGGCTGCGGCATTTCCGAATGCGGTGCCTGCACCGTGCACGTCAATGGCCAAGCGAAGCGCTCTTGCGTCACCCCGGCCGGCTCGGTCGTCGGCGCGCAGATCACCACCATCGAAGGTCTGTCGGCGGATTCCAGCCACCCGGTCCAGAAGGCGTGGATCGAGCTTGACGTGCCGCAATGCGGCTATTGCCAGTCGGGCATGATCATGGCGACGGCCGCGCTGTTGGCTCGTAAGCCCAAGCCGACCGATGCCGACATCGACAAGACGATCACCAACATCTGCCGCTGCGGGACGTATCAGCGCATCCGCGCCGCGATCCATCTCGCCGCGAAGAACACAAAGTCCTGAGGGAGGACAAACTCATGACCAACAGATTGGAAATGAACCGGCGCCA
>SHVT01000032.1 GCA_009694125.1 Rhodospirillaceae bacterium
TTCGCTTGGCCATTGACGTGCACGGTGCAGGCGCCGCATTCGGAAATGCCGCAGCCATATTTCGTGCCGGTCATGCCCATATTGTCGCGCAAGGTCCACAGCAACGGCGTGTCGGGCGTGACGTCGACGTTGTAGTTCTTCCCGTTCACGTTAAGGGTGATCATTTTCGTTGCCTCCCGAGGGCGTTGGAGTTGACGCCATTATTGTCTTCCTGCATTTGCAGCGGTACAAGTCGATTCAGCGCATTTCAAACAAATAGTAACGCGCGCCGCAAATTCGAGCCGGAAACATCGCGGAAGGAGTAAAAATAACAGTCACCCGATTCCCCAAGAAGGACACTCGAGAATCGCAATTCGCATCGACCGCGCGTTCTCTCATGCTAGGCTCCTCTCCAACGATTTCTGCCGGGAAAACGGGACCTCGCGATGCACACGCTCATCGTCCTGCAGAACGACAAGAAGGTGAAACAGCGCCTCCCGCGCGAAGGCCGCCTGGAATTCGGCATCGCCGGCTCGCCCATCACCTACAAGCTGCAAGTCCACACGGCAGGAACGCCGGCGGCCATCACGGCGCTTGGGGGCCTTTCCGGCGCGTTGGGCGCGGCCTATCTTGACTCCGCAAATCGCATGCGGCGCACCATAGTGGCCTTTGCCGATTGGATATCGCAGCCGCCGCACACCGTCGATGTCGTCGAGTTCCAGGTGATCTTCATCTTCCACCAGATGACCGGCGGCACCGCAAAGGACATCACCCGGGCGCTTGGCACCCTCGACGGCGATGCGGATTGGCGCAACCTGCCGGACCGCAACCATGTCGGCATCCGCGTGCGGCGCTGCTGGCTGCTGTCCTGTGAAAGTGGCACCGATCAGGCCGCCGCCGACGATCCCAATCTTGCCGGCAATCCAGCTCTGATGCGCTCCCTGAGGCGCTGGATCGACCAGGCGCAATCGATGCGGCTGGCCGCCGCCGCGTTCACGACCGAACAGAAGCCGCCACCGGCGAACCCCAAGCAGTACTGGCTGCCCTTTATCTATACCTTCTCCAGCGGCGACCCCGTCACCGGCAGCACGGTTTTATTCCCGGAAAGAGTTTCCTTCCGCAGGCTCCCCTACACCATCACACCGAACGGCGATTTCGAGAAAATCCCGAAACCGGCGGGCGGCACTCAGACCGACGAGGAATACGAAAACGGCACGTCGACGGCGGGCAAAATCTATAAATACGAAGGCGCGACCAAGGTGGACGAAAGGATCGTTCCGGCAAACGCCGAGGCCAATGTTTTGACCGGCGGCTTCTAAAGGGTGCCGCTTTAGCGCGTGCGTTGGCGGGGCCGAGCCGAGAACGATGATCCAGGTCACTCCCGAAATCGCCATCGACGACGGCGAGCTGATCGAAAGCTTCATCCGCGCCTCCGGCCCCGGCGGGCAGAACGTCAACAAGGTCGAGACGGCGGTCCAGCTGCGCTTCGATGTGCGCCGCTCGCCCAACCTGCCCGAGGATGTGCGCCGACGGCTGGAGAAGCTGGCGGGGCGGCGGCTGACCAAGGACGGCGTGTTGGTCATCACGGCGCAACGGCACCGCACCCAGGACCGCAATCGTGACGACGCACGCCAACGCCTGTTCGAGTTGATCCGCGCGGCCGCCATCCGCCCGGTGAAACGCCGGCCGACCAGACCTACCAAAGCCTCGCGCGTTCGCCGTGCCGAAGGAAAAAAGAGGCGCGGCACGATCAAGAAGCTGCGCGGGTCGCCCGGCGACGGAGCCATGTGAGACGCGCATCCTCTCGGTTACTGGCGCCGTCCGCAGGACCCGCCGCTCAATGCCTGGACGATCTGTACCGAATCCGCCGGGCCGAGCGGGTGGGTTAGGTCGAAGGTCTGCACGCCGTTGACGAAGAAACGGACATGGGCGCGCATGCGGTCTTGCTCGTCGATCATGCGGAAACGCAGGCCGGGGTAGCGGCGGTCGAGATCGGCCAGGACCGCGGCCAGCGTCGCGCCCTCGGCGTCCACCTCGCGCTCGTTCGTATAAGAACGCAAAGGTGTCGGGATCAGCACCTTCATCGCGGCGTTGGGTCCTTCACGCCGGGGTCGCCGTCTCCACCGCGTAGATTTCCGGCAGGTGGCGGGCCATCGTCTCCCATTTGCGGCCTTCGTCGCGGCTCGACCACAATTCGCCGCTCGTCGTGCCGAAATACAACCCGACGGGGCTCTCCGCGTCGGCGGCCATGGCTTGGCGTTTCACCGTCCACCACGCTCGTTGTTTGGGCAGCCCGTTGGCGACCTTGCGCCAGCTTTGGCCGCCATCGCGGGTGACGAAAACTGAGGGTTTGCCTTGCAGGCTGATGCGTGGCCAGACGGTGCCGCCATCCATGGGCAGGACCCAGCAGGTGTTGTCGTCGCGCGGGTGAACCACCATGGTGAAGCCGATGTCGCCGATTTCCGCCGGCATGGCCTTGCCGATCCGATCCCAGCGTGTGCCCGGCCGGTCGAGCCTATAGATGCCGCAATGGTTCTGCTGATACAGCCGGCCGGGATTGGTCGCGCACAGGCGGACGCAATGCGGATCGTGGCTGACGAGATTGGCGGCGTCGAAACCTTCGACAACGCTGAGACCCTCGACCAGCGGCGTCCAGGTCCGGCCCTTGTCAGTGGTTTCATGCACGCCGCCGCTCGACATCACGAAATACAAATGCGACGGATCGCGCGGGTCCACGATGATGGAATGCATCTTCGGTCCGTCGGGCGTGCCGTCCTGCACGCTGCCCATCCAGGCGCGAAATTGCGGATCGTCGCTGACGATGGAGAACGGCTCCCAGGTGACGCCGCCATCCTCGGTGCGGAACAAACCCTGCGGCGAGGTTCCGGCGTACCAGACGTTCGGCTCGTCGGCGTGCGCCGGCGTCAGCCAGAAGGTGTGATCCACGGCGCGGCCTTTTTCGCCCTCCGGCGCCTTGGCGAAAGCCGGCGGCTTGGCCGCTTCCTTCCGGGTCTTGCCGAGATCGGTCGACCGAAAGATCGTCGGGCCGATATGCCCGGTCTTGGCAGCGGCAGGTTGGGCCTTACGGAAGGTTGCGGGGCATTGTTGGGGAAGTGGTTTCGCCAATCTCTCTGAAATGTCTCATTTCCGGTCCCCGGTTGTCACGCGCTTGGTGTCAATGGGAGCGGTGCCGAGTCAACTCTCAAACTGATCCACTTCCGAACTTCGGATATGATGGGGCTCACCCTGGAGCCCCGGTTGGGATGATGAAAGACCTGCGGTTTTGGCCGCTGGCGAGCCTTTGCAGCGTGCTCCTTTGGCTAGCCGTGGCGGCTTTCTGGCCCACGATCTTCGAGACGCCGAGCCGGGTCGTGGCCCCACATCAGCGCGGGGAGAGTGGCGGCCATGCGATGGGCGAGGGCCGTACCCTGTTCGAGCGCGCCTTGTCGGCCGGCTCCATGCAGGCGGCGCGCGGCGACTACGCCGCGGCCGAGCACCAGATCGCCAGCGCCTTGCGCAAGGCGGAGCGGTTAGGCGAATCCGACCAGCGCCTGGGGATCGCGCTCGAATCCCTGGCCCGGGTGTATGCGGCGCAAACCCGTTATGCCGAGGCCGAGCCGTTGCTCAAGCGCGCTGTGGTCATCGGCGAAAACACATGGGGGCCGGGAAATCTCAAACTCGGCGTGTTGTTGTCGCGGTTGGCGCAGGTTCAGCTGATGCAAGGGCAAGCGGCGCGGGCGCAAGAGGTCTACGAACGCGCGTTGGCGCTGGTCGAAACCCATCACGCCGGCAACCGGATTTTCACGGCCGCCATCCTCCACGAACTGGGGATCGCGCTGCACGCGCAGGGCAAGGACGGCGCGGCCGAGCCGATCGTGCGGCGGGCTCTCGGCTTGCGCGAGGCCACGCTCGGCCCCAATCACGCCGACGTCGCCATCAGCCTCAACAATCTTGCTGTGTTGTTGCGCTCGCGGCGCGATTATCCCGCCGCCGAGGTCTTGTACCGGCGCGCGGTCGATGCCCTGGCGCGCACCGAATTGCCCGGCGGCTCGGCGCATCCCTATCTCGCCAACATCCTCGAAAGTTACGCCGTGCTGCTGCGCGAGACCGGGCGCGCCGCCGAAGCCGATGCCGCCGAGGCGCGGGCCAAGGCGATCAAGGCGCGGTAGCCGGGTTCAGCCGGTCCATTCGCGGACGGCGGTGCCGGGTGGCTGCGCGTACCAACCGGGATCGCGGTAATCGTCGCGGGCGAGGCCATCGCGCACCTTCAGCACCGTGAACATGCCGCCCATTTCCAGCGGTCCAAACGGCCCGAATCCGGTCATCATCGGCAGCGTGTTGTCCGGTAGGGGCATTTCCATTTCGCCCATGTCGGCCATGCCGCGTTCACCCATGATCATGTAATCCGGGATCAGGCTGACGATCCGCCGGCCGACGCCGCGATGATCCACGCCGATCATGGTCGGCACGTCGTGGCCCATGGCGTTCATGGCGTGGTGGGATTTGTGGCAGTGAAAGGCGCAATCGCCCGGCGCGGTCGCCTCGAATTCCACCGCCCGCATCGCGCCCACCGGGACATCCACGGTGGTCTCCGGCCATTGCGCACCCGGCGGCACCCAGCCGCCATCGGCGCAGGTCACGCGGAAATTATAGCCGTGCAGGTGGAGCGGGTGGTTGGTCATGGTCAGATTGCCGATGCGGATGCGCGCGCGGTCGCCGCGCCGCACGGCGAGGTGGTCGATGCCGGGAAAGACGCGGCTGTTCCAGGACCACAGATTGAAATCGGTCATGGTGTTGATGCGCGGCGTCTTGGCGCCGGGATCGATGTCATAGGCATTGGTGATGAAGACGAAATCGCGGTCCACGCGATGTTGGGTGGGGTCGCGCGGATGGACGACGAAAAAACCCATCATGCCCATCGCCATCTGCACCAATTCGTCGGCGTGCGGGTGATACATGAACGTCCCGCTATGCCGGGCCTCGAATTCGTAGACAAAGGTCTTGCCCACCGGAATCTGCGGCTGGGTCAGGCCGCCGACGCCATCCATGCCATTGGGCACGATGACGCCGTGCCAGTGCACGGTGGTGTGTTCGGGCAGCTTGTTGGTGACGAAGATGCGAAGCCTGTCGCCTTCGACGCATTCGATGGTGGGGCCGGGGCTCTGGCCGTTGTAACCCCAAAGGTTGGCCTTCATGCCCGGCGCCAATTCGCGGATCACGGGCTCGGCGACCAGATGGAATTCCTTCCATCCGTCTTTCATCCTCCAGGGCAGGGTCCAGCCGTTGAGCGTGACCACCGGGTTGTAGGGTGGGCCGTTCGGCGGCATCAGCGGCGGCTGGAAGGCCGGCGAATCCCGGCTCGGCGCGTCGGGCACCTGAGCCAGCACCGAGCGCGCGACCGCGGCCACCCCCAACAAGGCCGCGCCGATTCCGCTTATCGCCTCGCGACGGGAAACCATGGTCTCTATCTCCTCGCGCTTAATGTCCGGACGGGCCGTGGCTGTGGGGCGCGGCTTCCGTTTGGTCGACCGACAGAACGATGCCGGCGACATCGACCGCGGGTGTGTAGCGCAGCGCCGTTTCGGCCAGGAAGAAATCGCGGTCGGCCTCGATCGTGGCGATGACCGCGGCGATCTCTTCCCGCCTTTCGCCGAGCAGGTCGAAGACGCTGTTCAACATGCCGTTGTTGCGCAGCAGGCTTTCCTCACCCATGCGTTTGCGCAGCGCCAGAATTTCGCCGCGCTGATGATGCGACAGATCGAAGGCCGTGCGATAGGCGCCATACGCCGCGCGGATTTGCGAGCGTGCCGCCACGACCGCATCGGCCAGCCGATGCACGGCGTTCATATAGGTGTATTCCGCCAGCGGATCGGTGGATTCGCTCCAATCGAAAACCGGCACGGTATTTTCTTGGAACATCATCGACGCCTCATCGGCATTGGGCGCGCGCAGGCTCCCGGCTTGCATCAAGTCGACGATGCCGGTGACGCGCGACAGCCCCAACACGCCGCGCTGCGTCTCGACTTCGTAGCGGAGCGCCTGGAGATCGAACCGCTCGGCGAACGTCCGCGTGTCCAGCCCGTCGGCGCGCGCCGGCCGTTCCGGCACCGGGGGCAGGGTGCGGGCGAGCGAAAAGGCGCCGGCCGCGACCCCCATCTGTCGTGCCAAGTGTTCGCGCGCGGCGCCGACGGCGAGTTCTGCGCGCGCCAACAGCGCGGTGACCTCGGCATAGGCCAGTTGCCGCCGCATGTAGTCGAGCGCGGACCAATTGCCGATTTCGGCCATGCGCCGGGCCAGGTCCGCTTCGGCGTCGGCGGCGGCGCGCGCCTGGACGACGAAGTCGGCGATCTGTCCGGCGGCGACGGCGCGGATATAGGCCTTGGCGGTTTCGGCGGCGAGCCGCACGACAAGCTGCGCGGCCAGGTACAAATCCTGCTCGAATGGGCGTTTGTCGATGGCCAGTTCGTTATACGCCGCTTGCAGGCCGGGATTGTTGAGGTGCGCGACCTTGATCGCGTCATGGACGGTGAGCGAGTTGGCGGCCAGCGCCTTGGCCACCGCGCCGCGGACTTCCTGCGCGTCCTTGGCGTTGCGGACCCAGCGCAGCTCGGTCGGGACATCCGGGGCGACCAGCGCCGCGACGCTTTGCAGCCCCTGATGGGCAAAAGCCGCCGCGGGCGCCCAGGCAAGGATCGCGATGGCCACCAAACGCTGGGCGAAAACGCGTGTTTTCACGGCCGGTTAATTCCCGGTGCGGCCGTCGGACGGCGTTTCGGGTGCGGCCAGGACGCCGACATGCCCGCCGACCTTGGCGACCGCTTCATTGGCGTCTTTCCAAGGTACCGTTTCCGTCGGCCCGAATTTGCGGAAATCCCGGAACACGGAGCGATACCCAAAAGGCGCCAGAGCTCTGGGGTCGGCCGCGGTCGTGGGTTTGGGCGATTGCGCCGCGGCGGTGCCGGCTACCAGGACGGCCAAGCCGGCGGCGAGGGTAAATCCGGTCCTATGCGCCAACATCGATCGCGGCCCCTGGTCAGGCGAATTTCCGCCAGTTTATCTGGGTTGGCGGCCGGTTCGCATCAATCCCCGGTGATGGGCGGCGCGGGTCTTCCTATCCGGCGCCGGTAAACATCGTATAGGACATCATGCGGCCGCAGAGGATAACGATGGCCCACAGCAGCAGCGAGGTGATTCCCGCCATTCTCGCCATCGCGGGCGGAGGGGCGCCGTCCCATTGCGCGATTCGGCGTTCGGTGATTCGGTGATAGACCAGCGCGTTCACCGCGGCGAGCACAAGCGCCAGCATCTTTAGCCAAAAGAAGGTGTTGCCAACGGCCCTGGTCGCAAAGCCGATGAACAGGGCGAGGCCGCTCGCGAGCATCACGGCGAAACCGAACAGCGACCAGGGCAGAAGCCGGCGCTGAAGAATCGCCGCCGGGCAGGAATTCATGACAACACCCATCAGCCGCAGATCGATCCAGACCAGCGTGCCCACGGCGAAAGCGAGCCCCATGATGTGGACGCCCACGACGTAGTGGAATCCCCAATCCGATTCCCGCACGACCAGGGCGATGGGCGTGGTTTCGAGCCATTGGAGGATTTCCAACATGCGCGGCCCTATTCGAGAAGGATGAAAAGGCTGCCGACAAGCGCGATCGCCAGCCACAAGGCGATGGCCAGCACCCCGCCGAGGCGGGCGGCCAACGCACCGGGCGCGGCGGCGCGCGCGAGTCGCCGATACCAGCCGACATGAAACAGGATGGCGGTCAGCAACAGAGCCATTTTCAATTGAAACAGCCCCATGCCGGCGGCGCTGAGGGCGCGCGGGACAAAAAGGACAAAACCGGTGGCGAAACTCAGGGCGAGACCGAAATCCATCCCGCGCGATGCGGCGCCGGCGATTTCGCGAATCGGCCGCTCCGTCAGCAGCACACCCGACAGCCGCAACCCGGAGACCAGCGCGCCACCCGCGGTCACCGTCATGCCGATCAAGTGAAGGCCGCTCAATAGGGCGATCAACGTGTCGTCATGAGCGACCGAATGCGCCAGCGTCGTGTCCTGCAGCCAGGCGAAGAAAGCGTTCATGATCGGCCTGGGCCCACGCCTCTAATCGGCGATGTGGTGACGAGCGGTTTCGCCATCGCGCGATTGGGTTCAACTCACCTTTAACCGCGCCGCTGGAATCGGCGGACAGGGCACGGAGCCGAAGGGGCAAAACACGCAGCAATCACCTTTGAGCGGGCGCAATTCTTCGCCACAGCCCGTGCAGGCATAAAAGAACAGGCAAGCGTCGGTCGGCATCGTTTCGACCGCTTGGTGACGGCAACTGGGACAGGTGATGGTTGATTCGACGACCATGTTCGACCTCCCCGGCAAAAGCGCCGCACGGAGAACGGGCGGCGGGTGTCGCCCGCCGCCCGTTCTTGGCGCGAAAAGCGGAGGCGCTATTTTTTCTTGGGAGCCGCAGCGGGCTTCGCCTTGTCCTGCTTGGGTTTCTTCTTTTCCTTGTTGCTGCGCATTTGACCTTTAGCCATGGGAGTCCCCTGTTTCGATTGACGATGCGGACACCATAGACCGGAATTTTCGCCGCCGCGACTCCCGCCTTAAGGGAACGCTAACCAAGCCGGCGTTATCGTGGCCGCTCGCGCAAAGGTTCTCGCGCAAATCGAAACCGGGGATGAGAGGGGCTCTTTGCCCCCTGTGTCCGCCGTCACAGTGGGCCAGAGTCACTCGGCGCATCATTCGATTCGCGAATCGCCCGTTCGCCGCATTCGGCCTGAAAGGACATTCGGCAACACCCATGGACGACAAACAACTCGACGACATCCTGCGCCGGCACGAACGTTTCCTCGCCGGGCACCGCGACGGCGTGCGCGCCGGTCTGAAGGGCGCCGATCTCAATGGTATCCGGCGTCCCCATGTCCGCTTGATGGACGCCATTCTGTACGGCGCCAACCTGTCGAAGGCCGTGCTCAATTCCGGCGATTTCCGCTCGGCCGACCTCTCCGCCGCCAATCTCGACCACGCCGAACTGTCCGCCGCCAATTTCTTCCGGGCCAAGCTGCGCGCCACGCGGGCCCGCTTCGCCACGCTTATTCTCGCCGATCTCCGCCAAGCCGATCTGCGCCCCGCCATCGTCGAAGGGGAGGACGGTCGCATCGACCTCGCGCGCACCAGCCTCGCCGGCGCCGATCTGAGCCAGGCCCGGCTCGGCGGCGCCCGCGCCGCCGGCGCCGATCTATCGGCGGTGAAGTTGGTGGAGACCGATCTGACCGGGGCGGATCTGACGGAGGCCGATCTATCGCTCGCCAAGCTACACGATGTGAACTTGACCGGCGCGAATCTGACCGGCGCCAATATCAAGGGCGCCGATTTCCGGGGCGCCGATCTGCGCGGCGCCATCCTCGACCGCGTCGATCTCAAGTCCGCCTCCTTCGCCGGGGCCATCCTTCTGCGCAATTGGGACGGCGTGCCGGCGGCGCTTCGCGACGCGCTTACCCGTCACGAACAATGGATCGTGACCGGGGGGCGGCGCGGCGAACGCGCCACGCTCGCCGGCCGCGACCTCAGCCTGCTCGATCTGTCGGGCGCGGATTTCTCCGGCGCCGGGCTCGACAGCGCGGTGCTGTCGGGCACGCGGCTTTCCGAATGCCTGTTCGTGCTGGCGGGCTGCGCCGGCGCGGATTTCCGTGGAGCCACCGCGGTCGAATCCCATTTCGGGGGCGCCGATCTGACCGGCGCGAATCTCGCCAATGCGCGGCTGGCGCGCTGCCACTTCACGCAAGTGGAACTCAAGCAGCCCGATGGCACACCCAGCAATCGGCAATGGCCCGCCAATCTCTCCGGCGCGGATTTTTCCGGCGCCGATCTCAGCGGCGCGGACTTCACCGGGGCCAAACTCGTGGGCGCCAACCTCACCGGCGCGAAGCTCGACGGCGCCGTCTTCTTCGACGCCGATCTCACCGATGTGCGCGGCCTGAATTAGGCTTGCGGCCGGCCCGGTGGCGGCGCAACGGCCCCGCTGCCGCTAACCGAAAACGACGCGATTGATCAGGCGGCCGGGGAGCAGGACGGCAAGCGCGCCGGCGAAAAACAGGCCGCCGAAATAAAGGCCGAGCATGAATCCGCGATGGCTGGCGATGTTTCCCGCGCGGGCGGACGACAAGGCGCCGAAAACGCTGACAAGCGTGACCGGGACGAAGAGATGAAGGAAGCTCAACGGCCGGATGAAATACACCGTCGCCGCCGTCGCGGTCATCAGGGCGAGGTAAAGCGCGCCGAACCCGCGATGGGGACGGGCGCCCTTGGTCGATAAGAAAATCAGCCAGGTACCGATGACCAGCGCCGGCAGGACCGTCGCCAGGTGAATCAGGATCGGCGCGCGAACATTGTCCAAGAATGCGAGATTCATGCGCTGTTTCTCCGGTGAACCGCCGCGGCGCATTCTACACGGGCCGATCACGACTGCTTGCGCGGCGGCAATCGGGCTTGGTGGCCGCGGCCGCAGGGCCTATGTTCTCGCTTCAGCACAAGTGTGGAGCCGCCAAGCCATGCGCCGAGTTTTTTTCTCGCTGATCCTTGCGGTCGCGGCGATCGCGCCGGCCGGCGCATCGGATTGGATCGTTGAATGCGGCACCGGCCGGGCCAGCGCCGGAACGCGGTGTGTGCTGTTGCTGATCGGGACCGACGATCGCGACCGCGTGGAGACCGCGGTGGCGCTGGCACTGGAATCGGCGGGCGGGGCGACTTTGGTCGCCAAGGCGGGAACCGAGCCGGCGCGGCCCGTTACCTGGGCCAGAATCGAAGGCGGCAATCCCATACGCGGCGATGCCAGCGGTCTGGGGCGGCTCAATATCCTGAACCTCGCGGCGGCGCTGGCCAGCGGCAAGGGCGCTTCGGTGCGCTGGGAAAGCCCAAAGCTCGGCGCCGTCACCTCCACGCTCGATGCCGAAGGATTTGACGAGGCGCTCATGGAGGCCGCCGAGAGGCTGCAACCGCGTTAAGCCCGCGGGCCAACGCCTATCCGCTGAGAAACATCCGGTAGGCGGGATTGTCGGTCTCGTCCTCATACGGGTAGGCAAGGCGCGCCAGGCGTTCGGAGAACCGCACGCGATCGGCCTGCGGCACCTGAAGCCCGGCGAGCACGCGGCCGTAATCGGCGCCGTGGTTGCGGTAATGGAACAAGGTGATGTTCCAATCGGTGCCGACGCCGTCGAGGAATTGGGCGAGCGCGCCCCGCCTTTCCGGAAATTCGAAGCGAAGGATGATTTCATCGCGCAGGCCCGTCACGCGGCCGCCGACCATGTAACGGATGTGGAGCTTCGCGGTTTCGTTGGCGCTGATATCCACGACCCTGTAGCCAAGTTTGGTCAGCGGTTCGAGCAGTTCGGCCTTTTCGCGATGTACGTCGGTCAGCCTCAGCCCGACGAAGACATGGGCCTCGCTGTCCGTGGCATAACGATAGTTGAATTCGGTGATGGTGCGGTTGCCGAGCACCTCGACGAAGCGCCGATAGGAGCCGGGCACCTCCGGGATGGTGACGGCGAGCAGGATTTCCCGGCCCTCGCCGACCTCGGCGCGTTCGGCGACATGGCGCAGCCGGTCGAAATTCATATTGGCGCCGCTGTTGATGGCCACCAAGGCGCCGCGGCGTTTTGGGTTGGCCGCGGCATAGGTCTTCAGCCCGGCGAGCGACAGCGCCCCGGCGGGTTCGGCGATGACGCGGATGTCCTCGAAGGTGTCCTTGACCGCGGCGCAGATTTCATCGGTGTCGGCGACCAACACGCCGTCGAGCAATTGTTTGCACAGGCGGAAGGTCTCCGCCCCGGCCTGGCGGACGGCGACGCCGTCGGCGAACAGCCCGACACGGTTCAGCACTACGCGCGCATTGGCCTCGATGGCTGCCTTCATGCAAGCGGCATCGACGGGCTCGACCCCGATGACCTTGGTTTCCGGTCGCAGGAATTTGACATAGGAAGCGATGCCCGCGGCCAGCCCGCCGCCGCCGATGGGCACGAACAGCGCTTCGATCGGGTCGGGATGTTGATGTAGGATTTCGACGCCGATGGTGCCCTGGCCGGCGATGACGTCGGGATCGTCATAGGGATGCACGAAGGTCAACCCCTGTTTGCTTTCGAGCTGCCGCGCATGTTCATGCGCCTCGTCGAAGGTGTCGCCATGCAGCACGACCTTGCCGCCCCAATGGCGCACGGCGTCGATCTTGATGGGGGGCGTGGTGACGGGCATGACGATGGTCGCCGCGATGCCCAGCCGATTGGCCGAAAGCGCCACGCCCTGCGCGTGATTGCCGGCCGAGGCGCAAATGACGCCGGCCTTGCGCGCCGCGTCGGGCAGCCGCGCGATGCGGTTATAGGCGCCACGAATCTTGAAGGAAAAGATCGGCTGCAAATCTTCGCGCTTTAACATGATGTCGCCGCCGAGCCGCTGGCTCAACCGCGTCATGCGGTCGAGCGGCGTCTGCACGGCGACATCGTAGACCCGCGCGTCGAGTATCCTGCGAACGTAGTCGGTCACTCTATAACCCCGATTTTTCGGTGGGCAGCCCGGCATGTAAGGCCGACCGCACGCCTAAGTAAAGTCCCGCGGACGGGCCACCCCTGCGGGGTGAGGCCTTACTTGAGGCCGCCAACCCATCGTTCGATTGCGTCGAGCATGAAGTCGCGGATTTGCGCGGGCGTGCGGCCGGTGCTTTTCGAGGCCTTGAAGGAATGATCGCCGCCTTCGACGACGCACAATTCGACCGGGGCCTTTAGTCCACGCAGGATCGGCCGCAACTCCTCCGGCGTGCCGAAGGCGTCGCGGGAGCCCTGGACGAACAACATGGGCGTCTTGATGCCGGGCAAATGTTTTGAGCGCAGCTTTGCGGGCTGGCCGGGCGGGTGCAGCGGGTAGCCGAGGAAAACCAGGCCGGCGAGATCGTCGCGCCCGGCTGCGATGTGCGAGGCGATGCGGCCGCCCATGGATTTGCCGCCGATGACCAGCCGGCCGCCGAAATCCTTGCCGAAGGCGCCGGCGTGGAAGGCATCGACGATCCCCCGGTAACAGGCTTCGAGCTTGTCGCTGCGATCGGGCGCGCCGGTGCCTTTTTCGCTGTAGAGGAAATTGAAGGTGAGTGTGCCCAAGCCGCGCGCCGCCAAGGCCTGCGCGAACTCCACCATGAAGGGGCTTTCCTGGTTGCCGCCGGCGCCGTGGGCCAGAACGACGCTCACGCGGGCGCGCTTGGCCGGCGCGGCCGGATAGGCGATCGCGGTGACCGTGCCCAGGGAATCGACGGCGATCGCAACGCGCTTGGACATGTCTGCCTCCGTCACCCCGGCGCCGTTCGCCGAATCCTCCGCAGTGTTCAGGTCCTAGCCTTCGCTCGCCGCCGCCACCGGTGCAAGATGAATTCGGTGTATCCGCTCGGCTGCGCGCGTCCCTCGAAGACGAGATCGCGGGTGGCCAGGAACGCAGGCCCGTCGAAGCCGGGCGCCATGGGCCTGTAGACGGGATCGGCGGCGTTCTGGCGGTCGACGACCAGCGCCATGCGCTCGAGCGCGTCCTGAACCTCGGTCCGGCCGATCACGCCGTGATGCAGCCAATTGGCGACGTGCTGGGATGAAATGCGCAGCGTGGCGCGATCCTCCATCAGCCCGACATCGTGAATGTCCGGCACCTTGGAGCAGCCGATGCCCTGGTCGATCCAGCGCACGACATAACCGAGGATGCCCTGGCAGTTGTTGTCCAACTCCTGCCGTATCTCGGCCGTTGAGAATTGCGGCGGATCGGCGAGGGGAACGGTCAGCAGCGCGCCGATCGGCGTCGGCGGGCGCGACGCGATGTTGGCCTGGCGCGCCGCGACATCGACTTGGTGGTAGTGGAGCGCGTGCAACGTCGCCGCGGTCGGGGATGGCACCCAGGCGGTGTTGGCGCCGGCCTGCGGATGACCGATTTTGTGGGCGAGCATATCGGCCATGCGGTCGGGCGCGGCCCACATGCCCTTGCCGATCTGCGCCTTGCCGCGCAGGCCGCAGCGCAGGCCGATATCGACGTTGCGGTCCTCATAAGCCTTGAGCCAGGCGGCGTTGCGCATTTCGTTCTTGCGGATCATCGGCCCGGCCTCGATCGAGGTATGAATCTCATCGCCGGTGCGATCGAGGAAGCCGGTGTTGATGAACACCACGCGGTCGCGGGCGGCCAGGATGCACGCCTTGAGGTTGGCGGAGGTCCGCCGCTCCTCGTCCATGAGGCCCATTTTCAGCGTGTTACGAGCCAACCCCAGCATATCCTCGACGCGGGCGAACAAAGTATCGGTCAGGGCGACTTCCTCCGGCCCGTGCAGCTTCGGCTTCGCGATATAGACCGACCCGGTTCGGCTGTTGCGGATCGGCCCTTTGCCGCCGAGGTCGTGCAGGGCGATGGCGGCGGTGACGGCAGCGTCGAGGAAACCCTCCGGAGTTTCTTTCTCACCCGCGCCATCCCGCCGCAACACGGCATCGGTGAACATATGGTGTCCCACGTTGCGCGCCAGCATCAGGCTGCGCCCCGGCAGGACCAAGGTGCCGCCGTCGGGCTTGGTGTATTGGCGGTCGGGGTTCAAGCGGCGGGTGACGGCGCGGCCGTCCTTGTTGAAGGTTTCGGTTAGCTTGCCCGTCATCAGGCCGAGCCAATTGCGATAGGCAATGACCTTGTCTTCGGCGTCGACGGCGGCGATCGAATCCTCGCAATCCTGAATCGCGGTCAGTGCCGATTCCAGCACGACATCGGCGATTCCGGCGGGATCGGCTCTGCCCATGAAATGGGCCCGGTCGATGACGATCTCGACATGTAGTCCATGATGCCGCAGCAATACCGCCGACGGCGATTCCTCCGGGCCGCGAAAGCCGACGCATTGGGCCGGGTCTTTCAGCCCGATCGTGCCGGATTTCGTCGCGACATTCAGCGCGCCGTTCTTAATCGCGTAGCCGGTCGCATCGGCGTGGCTGCCGGCGGCCAGCGGCGCGTTTTCGTCAAGGAAGGCGCGGACGCGGGCGACCACCCGGCGGGCGCGGATGTCGTTGAAGGCGCCGGTCCGGTTCGCGCCATTGTCGTCCGGGATCGCGTCGGTACCGTAGAGCGCGTCGTACAAACTGCCCCAGCGGGCATTGGCCGCATTCAGGGCATACCGCGCGTTGGTGACGGGTACGACAAGCTGGGGTCCTGCGGTGATCGCGATTTCGGGATCGATGCCCGTGGTGCCGATGACGAAATCCGCCGGCTCCTCCATGAGGTACCCGACGGCTCGCAGAAAACCGAGATAGGTCGCGGCGTCGAAAGGCCGGCCCCGGCGGGCGCGATGCCAGAGGTCGATCTGCCTCTGCAGGTCGTCGCGTTTGGTGAGCAGGGCGACGCAGCGCGGCGTCAGTTCATCGATCAGGGCGCCGAAGCCCCGCCAGAATGAATCCGGCGCGATCCCGGTGCCGGGAAGGGCCTCGTCGTTGATGAAAGAATAGATCGCGGCGGCGACCCGCAAGCCGCCCGCATCGACGTAATCCATTGCCCCTCGAGGAGTTATCGCCTGCTACGCCAAATAAATGCCGCCTCGCACCGCCCATCTTGGGCAGCGCGCCCGCGATTGCAACCACACTCCGGAACCGGAGTCGATTTCGCGGCGCGCGACCGCGCGCAGTCGGTTCGCGATGCCGTGAAATCAGTTACTAGCTGGCGTATGATGGGCCGATCTGTCAAGCCGCCGGAAGTCCTCAACATGACTGGGCAGGGCCGCGGCGGGGCGCTATAGGAGTCGGCAGTTTGTATTTGCTGGCAGGCGCCGGGTGGAGCCGGCTGAGCGAATACCAGCGAAGCCACAAACGGAGCGCCGCATGTTCCCCGACATCTTGATCGACGGCTACAAGCGATTCATCGCTGGGCGGTTCCCCCGCGAGCGCGACCGTTACGAGGCGCTGGCGGCCACGGGGCAGACACCGGAAATCGCCGTGATTAGCTGCTGCGATTCGCGCGTGTCGCCGGAGGCGATTTTCCATGCGCGGCCGGGTGAACTGTTCGTCGTGCGTAACGTCGCCAATCTGGTGCCTCCTTACGAAACCAACGGCCAATTCCACGGCACCAGCGCCGCGCTCGAATTCGCGGTCAAGGGGCTGGGCGTGAAACACATCGTCGTGCTCGGCCATGCCAGTTGCGGCGGCATCCGCTCGTTCGCCGAGAAACGGGCGCCGCTGTCATCCGGCGATTTCATCGGCAAATGGATGTCGATCATCGCGCCGGCCGCCGATGCCTTGGGCGACCCCGGCGAAAAGCCGAGCCCCGAATACATCACGCAGCTTGAATTCGCGGGCATCGAGCAGAGCCTGGCCAATTTGATGACCTTCGGTTCCATCCGCCGCGGGGTTGCCGATGGCAGCCTAAGGCTTCACGGCGCCTATTTCGGCATCGCCACCGGCAAGCTTCTGATCCGCGACCCGGCCACCGGAAAATTCTCCGCCTGGCCGGAAAACGCAGCCGCCTAAGGCGCCGAGGAAAGCGGGACGGTGCCCGAGATGGCCTTGCGTATGGTTTCGGCGCCGAGTGCCAGCCCGATGCCCAGGACCCGGTTCTGTTGAACCAGCCGCGCCGAGGCAATGCCCACGACCCGCCCGAGCCGGTCGAAGACCGGGCCGCCGCTGTTGCCGGGATTGATCGACACGTCGATCTGCAAATAACCGGCGTCGCGCCCGAGTCGAAGTTGGCTGACCATGCCGCCGGTGATCGAACCTTCGAGCCCGATGGGCGCGCCGATGACGATGACTTCGGTGCCGATCTCGGGCAGTTCTTCGGCGAGAACCAGAGAGCGCGCGGACAAAGGCCGGTCGGTGCGAAGGACGACAAGATCGAGATCGCCGTCGAACTGGCGTTCGATCTGCGCGTTGGCGACGACCGCGCCATTCCTCATCAGCCGGATGGAACCCGGCGGCGCGCCATCCACGACGTGGCGGTTTGTCAAAATCTGGGTCGGACTCACGGCGAATCCCGAACCTTGCGAACTCCCCGCCGCGATCGTGAAGATGGCATCGATGGGGTCGCGGTAAATGTCAGAAATGCGTTTTGCCGTTCCCGCGCGAGGCAAATCGCCGAAGCCCCGCGCGCCGGAAACCGACGGCCCGGAAGCGGCCGGAATCTCCGGCGGCACATAAGCACGTCTGGCGTTCGCCGCCGGCGAGGTCGTGACGCTGACCTGAAGCAGCACACCCACCTGCGCGCCAGCCCCTGGCCCGCTCTTAATGGATCCATTGCCGCCCATGGCCCATTCCCGACGCACGGACTGACCGGAATAGGGATCGATCAAGATGTCCTCGGTGCCGGAAATGGCTAATTGCATCGGACTTTGGTTGTTCCCGATGTCTCCCTGAATTCGCATTGGTCCGCTCGCGTAGAGTACGTCCTGTCCCTCCCAAACGCCCGTCCCTTTCACCAGCACCGATATCGTCGTGCTGTCGTATACTTGCTGAATAGTCTTCGCCAGAACCGGCACAAGATCATCGATGGATGTGAAATTTCCGCGCGCGTTTGGCGGAGTGAGATCGAACAATTCCTTCATTGTTCGCGAACGGATCATGGCGGGAATTAACTCGTTTTCCCAAAGCTGCCGCCATTCGGATGCGGAGCTTGGCCAGATATTATCGCCGGTACGGAGTCTGGATTTTTGCACCGGAAGCAGAAGGCTGTAGTTTTGCATCAGCTGCGACAAGGCGAGCGCTCGCAAGGCTTTATCGTCCTCATTCCTGATTTGCTGCGAAGTGCGAGCGAGTTCTACCAAGAACGGAAATTCAATGACGTAGATCGAGTTGTCGGCGTTGTGGACCGTCTCGATGGCAAGGATGGCCGGCTCGCGAAGCGAGACTGGCAGAACCTCAGCAGTTGGTGGTGCGCTGGCCGCGCCCTCGATTCGTTCGATGTAGACTTGGAATGTCGTTCGACCGTCCTCCCGCCCGCTCACCAAGGTAAAACCGCCATAAGTGAAATCCAGCGCGAATTGCTTGCCGTCGGGGAAGGTCATCGCCAACTTGTACCGTAGGGAATAGTCGCGGCGTCCCGTCGGCTGCATCCGAAGGTTCACCACCTCGATGCGCGCGGCGGCGCTTGCATCCTGGCGATCGAGGACGATCGGGTTGAGCTGGGCGGGCGCCGCCGTCGGGAAAGAGGAGGCGCCGGGGGCCGAGGGCTTCTGCACGCAGCCCATCACGCACAGGGCTACACCGAGACTCAGCAGGACGGCACGAGACATCATGGCGCTCCCCCATGGGCTGTTGTTGCCACCGATATTATCATCGGTGGCGGCGGCGCGCCGCTGCTTTGCTCAGGAATAAAGTCCCCAGCCTTTGGCGATGTCGGTCGGATGCCTAGGCCGCGCTGCTGTTATAATCGGACGGAGCGCAAGGGAGGGAACCATGAGGAGATATGTCGGCGCGCTGATCGGCGCATTTCTCGTCATGGCCGGACCGGTGGCGGCGCAAACGCTCGGCAGCGGGTTGGACGCTTTCAAGCGCAACGACTACGCCACCGCGCTCGCCATCTGGTATGCGCTGGCCGAATGCGGCGACCCGAATGCCCAGGCCGACCCCGCGGCCATGTACCGCGATGGGCTCGGCACGCCGCGCGATTACGTGGAGGCAGCGAAGTGGTTCCGCCAGGCCGCGGTCGCCGGTGTGGTGAGCGCGCAAGCGGGGCTGGGCCAATTGCTCAGCGCCGGCCAGGGTCTGCGCCAGGATAATGCCGAAGCGGTGAAGTGGCTCCGGCTGGCCGCCGACCGCGATTTCCCGCAAGCGCAAAACGATCTCGGCATCATGTATGCGCAGGGCCGCGGCGTGGAGAAAGACATGATCGAGGCGATGAAATGGTTCCTGCTAGCGGCCCGGCATGTCGATGACGGCGCCCGCAACCGCGACGATGCCGCCAAGAACATGACCGCGGATGAACGCGCCCAAGCCGAAAGGCGCGCCGCCGGCTGGAAGGCGCCGGGCCGGCCGAATTAAGGCCGCAGTTTCTCACGGGCCGCCGCGTCGTCGTCCAGCGAACCTCGACGGCGTGCTGCGCGCCGATTGCGCGGCTGGTATGATGCGGCGATTCGCGACTGCCGCGAAAAGTCGCGCAAGAAACTCACTTCAGGAGAATTCCCATGAACAAGACCCTCGCCGCCGCGGTTGCGGTTTCAGCCCTGAGCTTTGCCGTGGCGGGCCAAGCCGCGCCAATCGCCGTGTTGAAATTGGCACTGCCGAACGCGCACATCGTGCTGGCGCAGGCCCCTGGAAACCAGATGAGCGTCCGCGTGAAAAGCGCGATCCTGCGCGCCGGCCCCGACCAGAAATCGAAGAAAGTCGACAGCCTGAGGCGCGGTACCAAGCTGGAAGTCTTGGGTCAGTCGGGCGATTGGACGCGTGTCCGCGCCGGCAAGCGGGAAGGCTACGTCTCCACGGCGCTTTTGCAGAAATAAGCGGCGGGGCACGGCCCCGCCTTTCCAGGCAACGGCGGGTCCCGTGTGACCGGGGGTATGGGGGCCTCGCGCGGCCCCCATCACTTTTCGGGTGTCGCCGTCTCGACCGGGGCCAGGCCACTCGTCGCCGGGCCGTTGATGACTTCGCCGGTCGCCGCGAATTGCGAGCCGTGGCAGGGGCAATCCCAGCATCGTTCCATTGGGTTCCAGGCGACGACGCAGCCCATATGCGGGCAGGTGGCGGAGCGTTCGCTCAAGCTTCCGTCCTCGGCGCGATAGGCGGCGATCTTCTTCATGCCGCGGCGGATGATGGCGCCCTGGCCGGGCTTGAGTTTGGCGCTGGAGGCGACGTCGCCGCTGGTGATGTAATCGAGGAACTGGCTGGCGACGTTGAGGTTCTCGGAAACGAAGTCGATCGCCGCCTTCGCGCTTTGGCGCGCCGGATCGAACAGGCGCGCCCAATCGTTGCCGCGGCCGGCGATGAGATCGGCGATAATCATGGCCCCGATCGCGCCATGGGTCAGACCCATGCCGGAATCGCCGGTGTGGACATAGACGTTCTCCTCGCCGGGACTGCGCCCGGAAAAGGAAAGGTAGTCGATGCTTTCCATCACCTGTCCCGACCAGCGATAGGTGAACTCCGTCGCCGACGGAAAGCGGGCCCGCGTCCATTCGGTCAGCCGCGTGAAGCGCGCGGCCATGCCGGTTTCCTGGCCGCTCTTGTGGTCCTCCCCGCCGACAATCAGGAGGTCGGTCTGCGCGTCGATCGGGTGCAGCCGCGTGTAATGGTAGGGCTCGCTGGTATCCCAGCACAACACGTCGGGCACGGAACCCTTCGGCACCGGGGCGGCGGTGACATAACTGCGATAGGGCGCCTGCTTGGCGTGGATGGCCAAGCCGCCATGGATCGGCGCATTGGTTGCGATCACGACCGCGGCGGCTTGGACCCTCAAGCCGGTGTCGGTCGTGACGCTCGGCGTCTTGCCGCTGGCGACGTGGTTGACATGGGCGGTCAGGAGCCGGCCGCCTTGGCGCTCGATGGAAGCGATCAGCCCGCGCAGGAATTTGATGGCGTGGAAGCGCGCCTGCCGCGGAAAACGCAGACACTTGCCGCCCCGGTGGCCGGGGAAGGGGCCATTTTCCGCCCATTCGACATCGGTCAGACCAAGTTTATGCGCGGCCTTCAATTCGCGATCGAGAGTCTCGCGGTTGTCGGGGTCCTGCACCAGAAACCCATCGACCCGCGCGAAATCGCAATCGATGGTTTCGTCCGCCTGGATTTTCTCGATGAGATTGAGGGCCGCGCAATGGGCGCCGGCGGCGAGCCGCGCCTCGGCCAGGCCGCGCAGCTCGATCAGCTCGAACCAGCGGTCGTCGAGCGCGTTGGACAGATGCCCCGATGTGCGCGCGGTCATGCCGCCGCCGGGCGGGCCGGAATCCAACACCACGACCTTGCGGCCCTCGCGCGCCAGCAGATAAGCCGTCGTCAGCCCCGCGATGCCGGCGCCGACGACGACGATCTCGGTCGTAAGATTTTCGGCCAGCGCCGGACTCAACTCCGGCAACATCTCCATCCAGATCGATCGGCTGCGCTGTTGGGTGCTGTTCATTGAGGCGCCAGGGAAAGGGGCGCTACGTTGACATCGCGGAGCCGCGGCTTCAATCCCCGTCGCGCGCCATATGCCGCCACGGCTAGAGCTGGAACGGGCCACGCGGTCGTTCGAGAAAATATTGCGGCCTAGTGACGGTCGTCACATTCGTGGGCCGCTGCACGCGCTAGGCTATGGTTAACGTGACGAACATCAACAACAGGGGGCTCGCCATGTCCAAACCAGCGCTGTGCGCCAATCTGGTTCTGAGTTTGGGACTGTGGGTGGTGTTGACGGCCATGTTGGCGGTCGTGCCGACTGCGGTCGTGCCGACTGCGGTCGACGGACCGGCGGCGAAGACGAGCTATTTTCAGATTTCGCCGGTCACGACCACCCATCAAGACCGCAGCGGGAAATATCAGATCGTCGTCCGCCCGATAACCTTGGCGAGCGGGTCCTAACCCGAAACCGCGATCGCGCGGCGCCCGGCGCCGCCCGTAGGCCGGCGCTGTCCGCCCCTCCCTGGACGGCGCCGGCTTTCTTCGTCACGGGTTCAAGGTGGCGGGAGGGAACCGACGCCCGCAGCGTGCATGGACTGCGCGACCGTTACGGCCCCGGCGGGATTTCCGGCGGGTCGGGGTCTTGGGCCGGGGCGGTGAACATGGGGCGCAGGTTGTTCGCGCGCTTTTCCATCTGTTCGGCCTCGGTTTCGCGCCCGGTCTTGCGCAATAGCTCCGCATAGGAATCAAGCGGTGCCGCCATTTCCGGGTGGCCGGGTCCGTAGATCGAGAACAACATGTTGAGCGCGCGGCGCAGCAGGCGCTCGGCGTCGGCGTATCGTTCCTGCATTGAGTGGATGTCGGCGAGCACCGTCTGGCGTTCGGCAACGAAGCCATAAGCCGGATGCTCCGGCGTCAGCCCCTTGTCCCAAATCTCGATCGATTTGAGCATCGCCTTTTCGGCCTTGGCGAATTCCTTTTGTCCGACATAGACCTGGGCGAGGTAGTCGAGCGTGGCGCCGATCCGCATGTCGCCGGTGCCGAAGGTTTCGGCCTCTTCCAACGCTTCGCCGAAATTCTTCTCGGCCGCGGCGAATTCACCCGCGCGCAAGAAAGTCACGCCGACGCCGATGAAATCTTCCCAAGGCCCGGCTTGAGCCCCGGGAGCAAATAAAAGGACGCCCAAGGCCAGCATCGCCGCGCGCATCGCAACCATCCTTACCGGTGCCGCCTCAGGACTCGCAGTGGCAGCCGGGAATTTACCCCCGTCGCGCGGCGAAATCCAATACCCGATGTCCGGCGCGGGTCTATTCGCGGTCGCGGGGCGCGGGTGCCCGCAGCCCGCGCACGATGCCCAACGCCACCGACTCAACGCGCAGTTTGTGCATGGCGAATTCACCCCGCGTGACCGCCGCGCACCAGACGCTCACACGGTCGGGGCTCGGCGGACCGCTTTCGCAGAGGGCGCCGACGATCGCCGCCAATCCCAAGACCTGCTCCAGGAGTTTGTCGTGGGATTCGGTGATGCGGCGCAGCGTGCGCTCCAGTTCCGGATCCATCTCGTTTTCCCTCTTGAAACACCGATTCTTTGAAACGGCGATCGGCCAATAAATCGATTGGGGAATCCTGTCTAGGCGGAAAATGAATCAAAAGCCTATAAACAAGGATCGCCTGGCCCCAAAAACATTATTGATTGCCAGGGGCTTGATTTCCAAAAGTCCAATGAACATTTGCATGTAACCCCTACCGAGGTCGGTTTGATGAGCCGTGAACATCGTAGACGCGATCCGCCCGCCGAGCCGGCCGCCGTGCCGCAAAACAAGGCCCGGCGTTGCCTGATGTGCCGCGACAGCTTCATGAGCGAATGGTCGGGCGAGCGGGTGTGCGTCAAATGCAAGACGAAATCGACTTGGCGCGAGGGCGTCGCACCGCCTTTCGGCACCCGGCCGGGTTAACCCCCGACTCCGGCCGGGTTAACGCCCGACTCCGATAGTCAATTCTCTGCAATCCTCGGCGTTTTTATCGAGCGCGACTTCCTGCGCGATGCCGCGGACCCGGAAGCGTCTTCCTTCTTCGTCCGCGGGGATTTGGCCGGGGCGCGGCTCAGGAATTGGGCGAGCGCCTTGAGCGGCGGCGGGATCTGCCGGCGGCTCGGATAGTATAGATAGAAAGAGGACGGGCGCGGTGCCCAATCCTTGAGGAGCGCGATCAGCCTGCCGTCCCTGATCTCCGCGGCCACCTCGTGACGGAACAAATATCCGACGCCCACTCCTTCCAGCGCCGCGCGGCGGACGAGGTCGGCGTCGTTGACCGTCAACGTCCCCTGCGGACCGATGTCGACGCGTTTTCCCTTTTTCTCGAATCGCCAATGATGGATCGCGCCGCTGGCCAGCCGCCACCGGATGCAGTTGTGGAAGCGTAAGTCGCGCGGCGTCTTGGGCCGCGCATGGCGCGCCAGATAGTCCGGCGACGCGACGACGGCGATCGGCATCTCCTCGCCGACACGAAGTGCGATCATGTCGCGTTCGACGCTGTCGCCGAGCCGGATGCCGGCGTCGAAACGCTCCTTTACGATGTCGACCATCGCGTTCTCGATCGAAATTTCGAGGTTGATCGCGGGATTGGCGTTCATGAATGGGCCCAGTATCGGGCCGATCACCCTATGTCCCGCCGGCCGCGGCACGGTCAGGCGGATTTGCCCGCTCGGCAGCGTGCGGAGGGCGTTGACGGATTCCACCATGGCCCCGAAGGCGTCGAGCAGCGGTCTGAGCCGACCCAGCAGGTGTTCGCCGATTTCGGTTGGCGCGACGCTCCGCGTGGTCCGGTTCAACAGCCGTGCGCCCAGCTTGTCCTCAAGCGCGCGGATGGTCTGGCTCAATGCCGAGGGTGAGGTGTCCAGATGCGCCGCCGCCTTGGTGAAACTGCGCCGCTCCGCGATGGCGGCAAAGGCGGCCATCTCCGCGATGTCGACTCCGCGCATGCCAGCCCTCCTTTCGGGCAAGGTCGATCTATATTCATTAGCATTTCTTCATAGCCTTTGCCGAACAAACGGATTTTCTTGTTGGTGAAAGCCTCTATCCTCTTCCCCAATCTGTGGGAATTAAGCGGATTTTCCGGTTGTATGCCGCGAAAGCGGCGAACACAGCCGCATCTGGGCCGGACGCCGGGATTTCCGGGCCAACTTCATGGAGGGAAAGTCGATGATTACGCTCAATGTAAATGGCAAGAACTACAACGTCGATGTCACGCCCGACACGCCGTTGCTGTGGACGTTGCGCGACAACATGGGCATGACCGGCACGAAATACGGCTGCGGCATTTCCGAATGCGGCGCCTGCACGGTTCATGTCAATGGCCAAGCGAAGCGCTCCTGCGTCACCCCGGCCGGTTCGGTCGTCGGCGCGCAGATCACCACCATCGAAGGCCTGTCGGCGGATTCCAGCCACCCGGTCCAGAAGGCATGGATCGAGCTGGACGTGCCGCAATGCGGCTATTGCCAATCGGGCATGATCATGGCGACGGCCGCGCTGTTGGCTCGTAAGCCCAAGCCGACCGATGCCGACATCGACAAGACGATCACCAACAT